>JALYPB010000054.1 GCA_030856585.1 Gemmatimonadota bacterium
GAGAAGGCGGAGGGGATTGAAAACGGGCGAGGCGGGCGCTTGTGCGCTAGAATTATCGACGATCCCAACGGAGCTTTCTCTCCGTCTTTTCCGTCCTCTTCGTCCTCTTCGCCCATGAAACCACCAACCGACTACATCCGCCACGCCGCCCGCCTCGCCCGGAAGCTCCAGATGGATGGCGCCATGGGAGGCGCTCCGCAACCGGACGCCGAGTTCTACAAGACACTGTCCAAGGCGTTCGACGAGATCGCCGCGGGCCTGGAGCTGGTGGCCAAGGCGGAGAAGTGACGGGTCCATCCCGACCCGATGCCCTTGAGCGGCCCCGGGTGCAGCTGATCGCCAGCCAGGCTGAGCTGGAACAGCTCTTTCAACGATTTGAGGGCGAGCCGCTCCTGGCTGTCGATACCGAGGCAGCCAGCTTTCACCGCTTTCACGACCGCATCTATCTGCTCCAGCTTTCCTCCCGGCAGGAGACCGCCGTGGTGGACCCGCTCGCCGTCACCAGCCTGGCCCCCCTCGCGACGGCACTGGCTAACCCTGATGTCGAGATCGTCTTTCACGACGCCGACTATGATCTCCGGCTGCTGAACCTCGAATACGGCTTCGGAATCATCAATCTCTTCGATACCCGGATCGCCGCGCAGTTGCTTAACGAGCCAGGTGTGGGGCTCGCTGCACTGCTGGAGAAGTATTTTGGCATGAAGCTGGACAAGCGCTTTCAGCGTGCCGATTGGTCGGCACGGCCGCTCTCGCCGGAGATGCTGGAGTACGCGGCGGGCGACACCCATCACCTTCCGGCGCTTCGCGACTTGCTCCGGGAGCAGCTCCGCCAGCGTGGCCGCCTGGAATGGGCCGAAGAAGAGTTTGCCTTGGCCACGGGAGCTCGATGGTCACCGCCGGACGCGGACGAGCCGGCCTACCTCCGGCTCAAGGGCGCAAAGGCCCTGCCGGGACGGTCTCTCGCGGTGCTGCGCGAGCTGTTCGAGTGGCGAGACCAGCTGGCCCGCCGCACTGACAAGGCGGCATTCAGGATTCTCAACAACGAGCCGATGCTGGCGATGGCTCTGGCGCCTCCGGCCGATCTGGCGGCGCTGAAAGCGGTGCGGGGCCTCGGTGGGGAGCAGGCCGAGCGGAGAGGGCAGGAGATTCTGGCGGCGGTTCAACGCGGCCTGGCGATTCCTGAGGCTGACCTTCCCAGAGTGGTCCGGCCGCACCGACGGCCAGCCGATCCTGCCTACGAGGCCCGACTCGAGCGACTCAAGGCTGCAAGAAACCTGCTGGCTGCCCAGCACGAGCTGGCGCCCGGGGTCCTCTGTCCCAACGGTACCCTCGAGGCGATTGCCCGTATGAATCCGACATCTACCGACGAGCTGGCCAACGTTCCGGAGTTACGCCGGTGGCAGTGGCGCGAGATCGGCGGAGGCCTCCTCACCGCCCTTCAGCGCCCGCCTGCCGGAGCAACTACCGGCTAGAACCCGAGGAACGTCCGCACCCGAGGGTCCATCTTCTCCGGGGTCCAGTAGGGATCCCACACCAACTCGACCTCTACCGACTGTACCCCCTCCATATCTCCCACTACCCGTTTCACGTCTGCGATGATCTCGGCCCCAGCCGGGCAGCCGGGCGAGGTCAGGGTCATCTGCACCTGCACACTTCCCGCCTCGTCCACGTCGACCTCGTACACCAGACCAATGTCGATGATGTTGAGATTGAGCTCAGGATCCTTGACCGCGCGGATGGCTTTCCGGATAACTTCGGCTGTAGGAACGGCAGGCATGGGGCACACTCGAGGCGGCTGGGCAACTTGCTACAAGGGGCACCTTTCACTGGGAAAGATAACCCGTCCCTCCGCTCAGCAGGCCGACACCAGCTCCTGTTCACATACTCGGGGAACCAGGCGGATGGCGGCGTCCGAGAGCGATGTCCTGACCGTTCGGAGCGCATGATGTGCGTCCGGTGCCCTGGGGTCGAAGGTGCGGTTGGTCAGGAAGACGAGGAATAAGTCGTGGGCCGGATCCACCCAGATTTCGGTGCCGGTAAAGCCGGTGTGACCGTAGGCGGCCTGGCTGATCAGGGTACCGAAGAGACTCGGCTCCTTGCCGTCGAGCTCGGGTGTGTCCCAACCCAGCAGGCGAGGACCGCTCTTTTCCCCCCGGGTCAGGAACTGGCGCATGGTCGCCGGCGTCACCCACTGGCCGTGGGGCCCGGCGCCGTTCCTCAGCCAGGCCTGGGCGTAGCGCGCCAGATCCATCCCGGTCGAGAAGATGCCGGCATGACCCGCGGCGCCGCCAAACACTACCGCATTGGGATCATTCACCTGGCCCTGAACAGGGTGCCCGCGCCAAAGCGCGGTGGGCGCCGTCCGGCGATGGACCGAGGCGCGTGGCCGAAAGGTCGTCGCCTGAAGCTCCAGCGGCCGAAACACCTCCCGAGTTACCAGACTATCGAGCGGCAGTCCCGACACGCTCTCGAGGACCAGGCCCATCAGGATCGCGTTGAGGTCGCTATACACCGCACTGTTGCCCGGCTGCCGGACCAAAGGTTCGGCGTAGAGCAGCGCCTTGGCGGCGTCGCGGGTTCGCGCCTGCTTGAAAAACGGCACGTAGCTTCGGAGCCCGCTGGTATGGTCGAGCAACATCCGGACGGTGACCCGATCCTTGGGCCCACCGGCAAACTGAGGCAGATATTGCCGGACCGGAGCGTCGAGGCTGAGACGTCTGGTATCCACCAGCCGCATGGCCGCGCTCGTGGTCCCCATGACCTTGGTGATCGAGGCGATGTCCCACAGTGTCGAATCGGGTGACGGCACCGGAGAAGAGGGGCTCCAGGTAAAGTGGCCGTATCCACGGGCGTAGAGCACCGAGTCCCTTCGGCCGATGACCACGACCGCCCCGGGATACACCATCTGTCTGATTCCCTGCCGAACGATCGCATCCACCTCGGCCAGCGACTGGGCCCGTAACGGAGCACCGAGCGCCAGCGCGGTCAGAAACACGCCGGAGAAGGCGCGGAGGCGAAGCCCGCTTGTGCTGGTTTCTATCACGGCGTCCCCGCCAGATCCTGGAGCGGGCCAACGGGAAGTTGATAGAGCAGTTGGGTGGTACGCCGGTCCCGCTCCGAGAGGGTACTGGTTTTGGTTGCTGGGAACATGACGTCGGCAGAATCGGACGAGTGAGGCAGGCCGAGCGCATGACCGGTCTCGTGCACTGCGACTGCGCGAAGCGCAGCATCCGGCATGGCAAAACCGGTATTGGTGCGCAGCGCCAGCGAGATCGCAGCCTTGCGGACCCGGCCGGCGCGGTCCCATGTCAGATCGGTTTGCCCGGCGCGATCGAAATCGAAATGATCGATCCAGCGCACCACGATATCGGCAGCGGTGCTGTCGGAGGTCGGGCTGAAACGTACGCCGATACCGGTATCCTCCCAGCTGTTCAGGGCCATACGGATGAACTCGACCATTCGGGGCTGATAACCGGGAGGGCCGCCCTCGAGCACGCAGACCTTGAGCGGTGTTCCGTTGCGATCGGGCCAGCGACGCACCAGCGAATCGGTGCTGACGATCAGGGAATCCAGATAGGTCGCCCTACCCTCGCGGGTGAGGTGCTGTCGGGCGGCGAGCCGGGCCAGTCGGTCGATGGTAGGCGTGTTGGTTGCTGCGGCTCGGTCTATGGAATTGGAGTCACCGCCGGGCCTGACCACAGGACTGCGGCCGGCGAGAACCGCTGCAGCGGGCACGCTATCGCTGGAACCCGAAACCGGCGACCCCTGTGATGCCGAGGCAAGGGCCTGCGATACCCGGTCCGCAACGACCATGGCAAGAAGCCCGAATGTCACCAGGGGCAGCACCGCGAACCTCATAGGTCTCCAGAGTGTGGCGGCGGCAGCGGCCTTTTCCAGGCAGGAAGACACCGTGCTCAGTGCAAATTCTGCGCGCGGCGGCTCAGCTCTTGGCTTCGAGCCAATTGGGCCCAGTCCCGATGTCCACCACCAGGGGCACCCGGAGGGGGGCGACGTTCTCCATCTGGGCCCGGACGAGCTGGGAGAGGGGTTCAACCTCGTGGGGTAGGGCTTCGAAGATGAGCTCGTCGTGCACCTGGAGGAGCATCCGGCTGGCTAGTCCACGCTCCCGGATGCCCCGATGAATCCGCACCATGGCCAGCTTGATCAGGTCGGCTGCCGAGCCCTGAAGCGGCGAATTCTGCGCATTCCGCTCTCCATAGGCGCGCTGATTGAAGTTGCGGTCCTTGATCTCGGGGATATACCGGCGCCGCTTGAAGAGTGTCTCGACGTATCCCTGCTGCCGGGCCAGCTCGATCTGCCGATCGAGAAAGGCACGAACCCCGGCGAAGCGCTCGAAATAGCGGGAGATGAACCCCTTTGCATCATCCTGCGAGATGCCGAGCTGCCGGCTCAGGGCGAAAGGTCCTTGACCGTAGATCGTAGCGAAATTGATCGTCTTGGCGCGGGCGCGCATCTCGCTGGTGACCAGTGGCAGAGGCACATTGAAGATCAGTGCCGCGGTCTGCCGGTGGATATCCCCACCTTGCCGGAATGCCTCGATGAAGGCCGGGTCCTCCGACAGGTGGGCCATGATCCGAAGCTCGATCTGCGAGTAGTCGGCCACCAGGAACACCCACCCTTCCCGCGGCACAAAGCCGGCCCTGATAGCCTCGCCCCGGGGGGTGCGAATCGGAATGTTCTGGAGATTGGGCTCCGCTGAGCTGAGTCGCCCGGTGGCGGCGCCCGCCTGGTTGAAGCTGGTATGAATCCGACCGGTCCGCCGATTGATTCGCTGAGGAAGGGTGTCCACATAGGTGCTCTTCAGCTTCTGCAGCTCGCGGTACTCCAGAATTAGCCGCGGCAGCTCGTGTCCCATGGCGGCAAGCTGCTCCAGCACGTCGGCGTCTGTTGAGGGTCCGGTCTTGGTCTTCTTCAAGATTGGCAGCTGATGCTTCTCGAACAGGATGGTAGCAAGCTGGCGGGGGGAGTTGAGGTTCAGGTCGGTGCCGGCGACCCGCGCAATCTCCTGCTCCAGCCGCCGAAGATCCTTCCCCAGCTCATCGCTCAAGCGGCGAAACACCGACAGGTCGATGGTGATGCCGGCCCACTCCATATCGGCGAGCACTTCGACCAGGGGCATCTCGATATCGCGCAGCAGGGCCTCGAGCTTCATCTCGGCCAGCATCGGTCTGAAGAACCGGTGCAGGGCCAGGACCGTAGCTCCATCCACGCCGCAATAGTTTGCGGCCAGTGGGATCGCCACTTCGGCAAACGGGATCTCAGACTTCCCTTTGCCTACCAGGTCCTGATAGGTCTGCATTGCCCGGCCAAGGTGCTCGAGGCAGAGGGTGTCTATGGTGTGGGACCGCCGTCCGGGATCGAGCACGAAGCTGGCGAGCATCGAATCGTATGCCGCTCCCCTTAGCTCGACGCCCGCCTGTCGCAGGACCTGCCAGTCGAACTTGATATCATGACCTGCCTTGGGCACCGCAGGATCGGTGAGCAGCTCGTAAAGGGGCGCGGAGGCAGGATCGGTCAGCGGCGGCAGGTTCCGCACCGGCATGGGAGCGGCCAGCTCCCCGCCGCCTGGCCGGTGGCCAAAAGGCAGATACCAGACTTCTTCTGGGCCGGCGGCAAGCGAGAGCCCGATCAGCTCTCCGGAGTGAGGCTCAGGTGACGAGCTCTCGGTGTCGAGCCCGACCATCGGAGCAGCCCGCAGCCGCTCGACCAGGGCCGGCAGATCGGCAGGATCATCCAGCACGGTCACCGTTGCAACCGATGGGCCCGTGAGATCCGAGAGGGTAAGCCACGACTCGGCCGAAAAGGAAGACTCGCCCTCATCCTCGGTGAGCGTGGCCAGAGACCCGTCACCCAGATCGAGAGAAGGCTCTCCCTCGTCGGCTGCCGCGGCGGCCACGACGACGCTTTGCTCCACCGGAGCCCCGCTGCCCTGCCCCGTCAGCTTGCGGGCCAGCGAATAGAACTCGAGCTCGGTCAGGAGCCGGATCACCGCTTCGCGGTCGGGGTCGTGAGGGATCAGAGCGCCGGCATCGAGCTCTACCGGCACATCGCACTTGATGGTGACGAGCTCGCGCGAAAGCCGCGCGCTGTCCGCCTGACCGAGTAAGGCCTCCCGGGCCCGTTTAGCAGTCACCTCCCCGGCTCTGGCCAAGAGGGTCTCCAGATCGCCGAACTCCGCCAGCAGCTTCTGGGCGCCCTTCTCGCCGATGCCCTTCACCCCGGGGATATTATCCGACGCGTCGCCGACAAGCGCCAGAAAGTCGACCACCTGCCGGGGCGCGACACCGAGCCGAGCGGAAGCATTGCCTTCGTCGACCCAGGTCTCGTCGACCGCGGCGGGCCCGCCTCGCCCTGGATTCAGCAAGGCCACGCGGGGAGCAACGAGCTGGTAGAAGTCCTTGTCGCCGGAGACGATCACGATCTGCAGGCCGCGTTCGGCCCCCGCGGTAGCCAGGGTTCCGATCACGTCGTCGGCTTCGTACCCCGGGATCGCGATCAGTGGGATACCGAACGCTTCGAGCAGTTGCCCGATCCGCTGAACCGAACGGTCGAAGTCGGCCTGGAGCTCGTTGTCGAGCTTTTCCCTGGTCGACTTGTACTCCGGATAGCGCTCCTCCCTGAAGGAGGTGCCGGCATCATTGATCCAGGCGACGTAATCAGGCCGATATTTCTCCCGCAGGCGGAGGAGAAAATTCACCACGCCCCAGGCCGCCGAGGTGTTTTCGCCCTTGGCTGTGCGGAGCGGACGCGAGATCATCGCGAAGAAGGCCCGGTAGATCAGCGCATAGCCATCGATGAGGAAGAGCTGTGGGGGGGTATGGTTGGGGGGCATACAGGGAAAATAAACGCAAGCGGTGAGCGGTGAGCGGGCGGATGATAAGGAACTCCGTCAGCCCTTCCCGCTTACCGCTTACCGCTTACCGCTCGCGTCTAGCTCTGTCTTCTCA
>JALYPB010000075.1 GCA_030856585.1 Gemmatimonadota bacterium
GGCCTTTGATGAGCCCCCAGACCAGGGCTCCGGCCTCACTCGCGAGAATGTGGTGCAGGGCACCCCGGCCTTCATCGCACCCGAGCAGGCGTTGGGAGGGTCCACGCTCGATGGGCGGGTGGACATCTACGCCACAGGCTGCCTCGCCTACTGGCTCCTCACCGGGCAGCTCGTCTTCAACTCCGAGACCTCCATGGGGCTGCTGATGCATCACATCCACACGCCGCCGCCCGCACCATCATCTCGGTCCGAACTGCCGATCCCGTCCGAGCTCGACAGTCTGGTGCTGTCCTGTCTGGCGAAGGACCCGGCGGATCGACCGCAGTCGGCCAGGGAGCTGTCGGTGCGCCTGGCGGAGGTGGAGGGCGCGGGCGCCTGGACTCAGGAGCGTGCCGGGGACTGGTGGTTGGCTCACCAGCCCTCAGGCGAAGCCGGTAGATCGAATGCCGGCGCGTAAGCAGATTCACCGCCGGGGCGAGGTTGACCCTTCGGAGGGTGTGGAGAAGTACGGCGATACCCTCTTCGCCGATCCCACCAATAAGAAGTATCCCATCGACACGCCCGGCCGGATCAAGGCCGCCTGGGCCTATATCCATCAGCCCACAAACGCGGCCAAATACACCGCTGCCGAGCGTCGAACCATTACGGCGCGCATTCGGAAGGCGGCGAAGGCTCGAAGCGTGGAGCTGCCAGATCCAAAGGAGTTTGTACAGCTGATGAAACGGGCGCGGCGCCGGAGGAGCGAGGAGGACTGAAAACGATGAGGGCGGTGGGACTCGAACCCACGACCTAGGGATTAAAAGTCCCTTGCTCTACCAACTGAGCTACGCCCCCTGAGTCAATCAAGATAACAACTTAGGGCACCCAGGCCCGGTCGGCCAATTTTCAATGTGCTGTCATGTGCTGTGATCGAAAGCCCCGGCCGCGAGGCCTTGACTCTATACCTAGGTACAGGCTCCATATTGAGTGCGAGGCCAACGTTTCTGCGCCGGCACGGATCTGACGCCCGCAAATCCGCGGCGACGTGCGCCACCTGCCACACTCAGGAGAGCTGTCTCGCCTGCCACACCGGCAAGCCCACCGTGGCCATGCTCTGCATGCGGCAGGTCCGGGCCGAGGTAAGGGAGCGGTGATTCGCCGAGGGCGCCCGGCGTCGCACGGCAGTGATTTTTCCGATGTGCACGGCCCGGTTGCCGACGCGCGGCCGGAGACCTGTAGCGGCTGTCATGTCCGGCCGCAGTGTCTCGACTGCCACCGGCCCAACGCCGCGGACGCCACGCCGGGCTATCATCCGGCCGGCTTCCTCTCGCGCCACTCCGCCGCGGCATATAGCCGGGAGACGAGCTGCAGTGATTGCCACAACTCCGGGCAGTTTTGCGCCGACTGTCACGTGAGCGCCGGGCTCTCCGCGAGAGGGAGGCTCAATGCGGGATTCCACGATGCCAAGCAGAGGTTCGTCCTGGGCCACGGCCAGGCGGCGCGGCAGAATCTCGAGAGCTGTGTCGCCTGCCACTCGGAGCGCGACTGCCTCAGCTGCCACTCGGCTCGGGCGGGACAGCGGTTCAATCCCCACGGCCCCGGGTTCGATCCCCGGACGTTGCAACGGAAGAATTCCCAGGCCTGCACCGCCTGCCACGGGGCACTGATTCCGAGTTCTCCCGGCCAATAGGGTTTCATTCCCGATCGCCTCCTCCATAACGACCTCAACTGAAGGATCTACATGTCCGGCATGATCTGGCTGATCGCTGCGACTGCGGGCCTCTTTCTCGCGGCGTGCCGCTCCTCTGCCCCCGCGAACCAAGAGACCACGGCAACGCTTCAAGAGGAGCCACCAACGGTACCACCCGCCGACGTTTCGCACGGCGAAGCACCGATAGGCGGGGCCCAAGCGGCCCCGGCACCCGTAACCGCTCGGCTCGCACCTGCCGAGCCAAACCGCCTACATAGGATCCGGCTCGAAATGAGCCACACGCCGGTTAACATTGCGCCAGACGTACGGTACGCCGCATGGACGTTCGGCGGGACGGTACCAGGTCCCATGCTCCACATTCGCCAGGGCGACACTGTGGCCTTTACCCTGGTGAACCTCGCGAATATTCCGCACAGCATGGACTTTCATGCTGCGGAGATTGCACCGAGCAAGTACTACGTCAATGTGATGCCCGGTGACTCGCTACAGTATCGCTTTGTGGCCCGGGTGCCGGGTGCCTTCATGTACCATTGCGGGACTGCACCTGCCGCAATGCACATCGCAAACGGGATGTACGGGGCCCTCATTGTGGATCCGGTAGTACCGCGGCCCAAGGCGCGTGAGCTCGTCTTCGTTCAAAGCGAGTTCTACCTCACGCCCAAGCCGGCGGCGGACGGAACTCGGGGGCTCGACTGGGAAAGGCTCCTGAGTCTGGCACCGGACCACATCGTCTTCAACGGCCGCGCGGGCCAGTACGCGACTCACCCGATCGACGTCGCCCCCAACGAGATGCTTCGCCTCTACGTCGTGAATGCGGGACCCAACCGGATCAGCTCGTTCCACGTCGTGGGCGGAATCTTCGAGCGTGTTTTCCAGGATGGATCGCAGCGAAGCTCGTTGACCGGAGTCCAGACCGTGAATATTCCCGTGGGTGGGGGCAGCATCTTCGAGGTGCGCCTGCGCGAGCCGGGTGACTACCCCTTCGTCACCCATGCGTTCGCTGATGCCACTAAGGGTGCGGTAGGAGTGTTGAGGGCGCTTGCTCCCGGAGCGAAGCCGACGGAAGAGGCGGGGGCGATGACGCACTGAGACGCCCTAAATGGTGCCCGATTCCTGATGGACCACCGTGAGAAGAAAGACGCCCCCCAGCGCCGAACGAGCCGCGTGCTCCACGCC
>JALYPB010000103.1 GCA_030856585.1 Gemmatimonadota bacterium
GGGGATGTACCTCCCGAGAAACTCCTGCACCCGACCGAGGGCCGCCTGATCCGGATCGAAAGTTCGTGTATCGGCCGTGACCTCCCTTCCCCCGGCGTCCTGCCCGACCTTGGGCCCCCGCTCACCGAAGATGGGAAAGCCATAAAAACAGGGGTCGTCCATCCAGATCCAGATAGGGAAGCGGCCGGGCTCAAAATCGGCTGGCCGCGGAGTAGCAAAATAGGTCACCTGCTCCTGGGTAACCGTGAGTGGCAGCTGAACCCCGAAGGGGGCCAGCGCCCGGTTGGACCAGGAGCCGGCCGCGATCACCAGCCGCCGGCAGCGGTACTGCACGCCGCCCGACTCGATCTCGATCTCGCCCTCCAGCGGCCGGATCGCCTCCACCGGCGACCGCTCCAGCAGGGTGGCCCCGAGCTCGCGCGCCACCCGCTGGTGGGCGGCGTTGCCGCGGGCCGCCATGGCGATCCCGCTCTCCGGCTGAAAGAGTCCGTGAATGTCGTCGGTCAGTCGGAAGGGAGGCCAGCGGCGCATGATTTCCCGGGCGTCCAGCGCTTCGTAGCCGACTCCAGCCGCATCCATGCTCCCTGAGTAGTTGCTCAGCGGGATGGCGCTGACCCGGGGAGCAAAGTCGAGCCCGCCGGTCTTGAGCACGATCTGCTCGCCCGCGTCTTTCTCCACCTGAGCCCACGCGCGGAAGGCGTGCTTCGCAAGCTCGACGTACGCCGGCGTATGGTAGGAAAGCCGGATGATGCGGGAATGATCCTGCGACTCGCCCCGAACGTGGCCCAACTCGAACTGCTCCAGCCCCAGCACCTCGGCGCCCGCCCGCCTGGAGAGCCAGTACGCAGCCGCGCTGCCAAAGCCTCCGAGGCCCAGAACGATGTACTCGTATTCTTTTCTCATGAACTACGTAAGAAGTAAAAAGTAAGAAGTAGGAAGTGAGAAGGTATTTCCCCAGCAACTCAGCCGAGTCCGGTAAATTTCCCTCTCACCTCTCACTTCTCACCTCTCACTTCGTTTCCCAGCTTCTCATCGATGTAGCGGCGGATGTCGAGGCTCGCGCTCTCCATTGGTGCATAGTACCCGTGCTCGAACATTCGCGACTGCATCCCGCGCTGTACGTTCTCGCAGATGGCCCAGTCCTGCCGGTTCACCCGATCCCAGAAGTTCACCGCGTCTGAAGCATCGAAATCATCGGACGCGATCTCGGAGGGGTGAAAGAGAAAGTCACATACCACTGTCGTCCGTCCCGGACTTCTGGGCCAGACCGTGTAGGCGGTAACGTGGTCGGCCGAGAGACTGATCATGAAGTTGGGATAGATCAGCTCTCCCTTATGCCGAACCCGCTCATCCTCGTTAAGGCCATCGAACGGTCTGCGGTTGGTCGTTCCATTCTCAGTGAACGTCCAGGCACCCTCACGGTGCGGAACGCCTCGCTCCCAATCCAGATCGGAGCCGCCCCGCTGCCCGAAGGCCGGAACCAGGCGGCACAGCTCGGGATGCACCGGTCCGCAGTGATAGCACTCGTTATAGTTCTCCAGCAGCACCTTCCAGTTGGCCCTCACCTCGTACTCGACCCGCCGCCCGGAGCGCAGCTCGGCCAGCGGATATCTCCGAAGCCGCTCCGGTATCTCGCCGAGCTGGGACAGCAGACTGTGGCTGTGGCTGGAGGCTTCGGCAGGAGTAAGGTTGAGGAAGAAGAAGCCGCCCCAGCACTCGATACCCACCGGGTGGAGTCCGAGACTGGCCTTGGTGAAGCCATCCGCTTTCTCGAGATGAGGAGCGGTGCGGAGGCCTCCGTCCAGGGTGTACGTCCACGAGTGGTAAGGGCAGCGAATGGTGCCCCCCAGGGAGCCCCGGGAATCCTCGGCCACCAGACGTGACCCGCGGTGCCGGCACACATTGTAGTGGGCTGCGAGCGTGCCGTTCCCCGTCCGCACTACGATGATGCTCTCGCCCGCGACCTCGACGAGGACGTAGTCACCGGCGGACGGCAGCGTCTCTTCGCGGCCGGCACAGAGCCACTCCCGGCAGAGGATGCGCTCCTTTTCCCGGGCAAAGATCTCCTCCGAGAAGTAGAACTCCCGGCCGAGGGTGCGCTCCATCAGCTCTCCCCACCCTCCGGGCCGTAGAAGAAAACCCAGACCGCCAAGTCGTCGGAGAACTCTTCGAATCGGTGCGGCACCTGCGCGGGCACGAAGAGTACGTCGCCCGGAGCAAAGCGGTGCCGGTCGCCACCGTTCCTGAAATAGCCGGATCCCTGCACCACCACGTAGACCTCATCCCGGGTATGGGGCGTCTGGGGATCGTCGCCCCGCGGAGCATAGAGCTCCACGGCCAGCGTACCGTGACGGAAAAGCTCGATGAACCGGTCGCCTTCCGGACTGGGAAGCCGGGTCAGGGCCTGGCTGACCGTGAGGTGGTGGCTGGGCACGGATGGCCCGGCTCAGGCCGACTTTGCGCGGCGGCGCATGTCGCGCAGGATCTCGCGGGCAGCGTTGTAGCCACAGGCCCCCATGACCCCGCCGCCCGGGTGGGTGGCGGCACCGCACATGTAGAGGCCGCGGATCGGCGTGCGGTAGTCGGCATAACCCGGCACCGGCCGCATGAATGAGAGGCTGCTCAGCGACATGGAGCCTTGCATGATGTTGCCGCCGGTCAGCCCGAAGCGCTTTTCCAGGTCGGTCGGTGCCAGCACCTGCCTGCCGATCACCGAGCGCCTGAAGTTCGGGGCGTACTCATTCATGAGATCGAAACAGCGCTCCGCGTATTTCTCCTTTTCTTCCTGGAGCGAAAGGCCCGGCCCAAGCCTATAGGGGAAGTATTGGGTGAACATCGACATCACGTGGTGGCCCGGAGGTGCCAGGGTGTCATCCAGCACCGAAGGAATGGTGGCTTCGATGATCGGATGCTCGGAGGGGCAGCCGTACTTGGCGTTGTCGTAGGCCCGCTCGATGTAT
>JALYPB010000105.1 GCA_030856585.1 Gemmatimonadota bacterium
GGTCTATCGCTCCCCGATCGACAAAGAACATCCCGCCGACTGCGGCGACTCCGATCAGCATGAAGATGCCGAGCATCCGCTTCTTGGTGCCCCGGTAATCGGAGATGGCCCCGAGAATGGGCGAGATCAGGGCAATGACCACGAGGGCCAGTGTGTTTACGGCTGCGAGCCGTTGAGTGCCGCTGCCGGCCGGCAAACCCGCGCCGGCGACCTTGACGAAATAGATGGGGAAGACGGCCACCATGATGGTGGTTTGTACCGCGGAAGCGGCCCAGTCGTACATCGCCCAGGCACGGAGCTCCGGACGGCCGAGGCCGAGACGAGACCACAGGGAGGGTGGCGGCATGCCGGGGAAGCTTAGGCGTAACCGGGCGGCGCCGTAAGACGGACGGGTGGACAGGCGGACGTACAATACCAGGGGCGGCTGACCGTCGCGACGTCGTCCGTCCATCAGTCCGCCCGTCCGCCCGCCCTTACGCCGAGGGCCGCGCCTCCCGGGAGCTTCGGTGGATCGACAGGCCGATGGCGGTGGCCAGAGTAAGGAGGATCACGACCAGGGACAGGGCGGTCGGGATGTGGATCCAGGCGCTCAACGTCATCTTGAGCCCGACGAATACCAGGATAAACGCCACGCCGGGCCTCAGGTACACGAACTTGTCCAGCATGCCGGCCAGGACAAAGAACATGGCGCGGAGCCCGAGAACGGCGAAAATGTTGGAGCTGTAGACGAGGAAGGGATCGCGGGTAATGGCGAAGATGGCCGGAATGCTGTCGATGGCGAACACCAGGTCGGACCATTCCACCACCAGAACCACGAGAAGCAGGGGCGTCGCGAGTAGCCGCCCATCAGTCGTGCGGGTGAAAAACCTGGTCCCGTCATAGGCCTTGTCGATCGGAAGCACCCGCCGCGCCAGCCGGACTACCAGGTTCCCCTCGAGATCGACCAGCTCCTGGTCCTTCTGGGCGTACATCTTGATGCCGGTGATCACCAGGATGGCGCCGAATAGGTACACGATCCAGTGGAACCGCTCCAGCAGGAGGGCGCCGAGCGCGATCATGATGAGCCGCATCACGATGGCGCCGAGAATACCCCACTTCAGCACCTTCGGCTGGGCCTCGGGCCTGACGCCGAAGTAGGAAAAGATGAGCAGGAAGACGAACAGGTTATCTACGCTGAGCGAGAGCTCGATCAGGTAGCCGGTATAGTACTCCAGGGCATGCTGAGTGCCCTCCCGCCAGAGCACGAACAGCCCGAACAGAAGGGCGATGGAGACCAGCCCGCCGCTCCAGCTGATCGCCTCCTTGAAGCTGAGGACGTGGGAGCGCCGGTTGAGCACCCCCAGATCGAGAATCAGGAGTGCCAGGACCAGCCCGGTGAAGCCCAGCCAGACCGCCGAACTGTGGCTGCCCACCTAGGCGCCCAGCACCATGGCCTCGAGCCGCGCCACCCGTTCCGCGGTCGGCGGATGGGTGCTGAACAGCTTGCTCATCATTCCGCCGGTTGCCGCGAGCGGATTGACCTGGGCGAGCGGCGCCACCGCCGGCGGCACGTGCATGGGGATCTTGTGGGCGAAGTCGTCCAGCCGGATGAGGGCGTTGGCCAGCGGGGTAGGCCGGCCCAGGATGAGGGCGCCAACCCGGTCCGCCTCGAACTCCCGCTGGCGGGAGACGGCGAACTGAATGAGCATGGCGCCGAGGGGAGCCAGCAGGATCAGGGCGATCTGGGCGAACGGGTGCCCGCCCTCATCATCCCGGCCGCCCCCGAACATCAGCAGGTAGGGAAGATTGCTCAGGGCGCCAGCGATGCCGGCCGCCACGGTAGCGATGAGCATGTCACGGTTCTTGATGTGGGCCAGCTCGTGTGCGAGGACGCCTTCAAGCTCGGCCTGAGGCATGTACTTGAGGATGCCGGTCGTCACTGCCACCACGGCGTGCTCCGGATTCCGTCCGGTGGCAAAGGCGTTGGGCTGCTCATGCGGCGCAACCGCAACGGTCGGCATCGGCAGGCCTGCCTTCTGGCGAAGCCGATCGACCATGGCATAGAGCTCCGGCGCCTCCTGGGCAGTTACGACCTGCGCCCCATACATCTTGAGCACCAGGCGATCGGAGAAGAAGTACATGATAAAGTTGAAAAGACTTCCGAACACCAGCGCAATGACGAGACCGCTGGAGCCGCCGAGCAGCTGGCCGACCAGCAGAAACAGGCCGAACAAACCGGCCATGAGTACGAAAGTCTTGACGTTGTTCATGGTGCGCCTTCTTAACCAGGGGGGGCCAAATAAGAGAGCGAGACCCCGTCCGCTCCGCTTTCGCGTGGACGAAGGTCTCGCTCTAAGATGCAGGAGCGGCCCGGGGCCGCCGCCTGCTACCTTCTGAATGGACCGTGCCCGCACTTGGCGAACAGTCTTGACGATCCATCCGTCCGCCTTGGTGGCGGATAAGCTACTCCCCTTCTACAGTCACGAATCTAAGCCTGCCGTCAATCGGGAGTCAACCAACCGAAGGGGTGGGGGTTCCCGGCTTGACAAGCGGGGTCAGGGGGCGTTCCGTGGAATATCCTATCGCTGTCACAGTACCCTCACCTCGTATTTCAGCCTTGAGGCACACCTATGGATACAAGCATAGTCGGACGTGTTGGGTCGAACCTGCGCCGTTACACGGCGCTCTCCGCCGGAGCCTGGGCTCTGGCCATCGGCCCCGCTTCTCTCGCGGGACAGAACCAGGATGCCATTCTCACCGGCAAGGTGAGCGACGCCGAAAGCAATGAAGCCATCAGTGGGGCACGGGTCTTCGTGCCCGGTACCGTCATGTCCACCAGCACCAGGCTGGATGGGACTTACCGGCTGCGTCTGATCCCCGGCACCCAGGAGGTGCGCGTCACCTACATCGGATATGGGGTCGGGCGGGATACAATCCAGGTAGAGGCCGGTGCGACGCTCACTCAGGATTTCGCGCTCCAGCGTGAGCCGCTGGCGCTGGAGGAGATCGCTGTCGTGGGCACCCGGGCTGCTGAGCGGACCTCAACCGAAGCGTCGGTGCCGGTGGACGTGCTCACCGCCGCCGAGATCAAGCAGACCGGTCGCACCGAGACCTCCCAGATCATCCAGGCCCTGGCGCCCTCGTTCAACTTCCCCCGTGCCACAATCTCCGACGGTACCGACCACACTCGGCCGGCAACTCTCCGCGGCCTTGCCCCGGACCAGGTGCTGGTCCTCGTCAACGGGAAGCGCCGCCATGGCAGCGCGCTCATCAACGTGAATGGAAGCATTGGACGGGGGTCGGGCATGGTGGACCTCAACGCCATTCCAGCCAGCGCGATCGAGCGGATCGAGATCCTTCGTGACGGCGCCGCGGCGCAATACGGCTCCGATGCCATCGCGGGCGTGATCAACATCATCCTCAAGGAAGGCGCCCCCAACGAGATCGGGACGACTATCGGCCAGACGGTCGAGAGCGACGGTGGTGTGATCCAGGCCGGAGGAAATTACGCGCTGGCGGTGGGCGGGGATGGTGTCCTCCAGATCGCGGGCGAGTACCGCAACCGGAGCTTCACCAATCGCTCGGCGCCGGACCTGCGCACCCAGTACCTTGCCGGAGACCCGAGGAACAGCGATCCCTCGCTGAACGGCTTGGTCAATCACCGGCAGGGGGATGCCGACACGCAGGATGGCGGACTCTTCCTCAACCTCGCAAAGCCGGTAACCGATGCCATGGAGGTCTACGCCTTCGGCGGTGGCACGCTCCGCAGCGGAGAATCGGCCGGATTCTTCCGGCGCGCGCTCGACGACCGGACCGTGAGGGCTATCTATCCCAACGGCTTCCTCCCGCTTATCGGCACCAAGATCTCTGACTTCTCAGGGGTGGCCGGGCTCCGCGGCGAACAGGCGGGATGGCGCTGGGATGTGAGCGCCGACTATGGGCGCAACCTCTTTCATTTCGACGTCCGCAACAGTGCCAACGTCACGTTGGGTGCCACCAGTCCCACGGAATTCTATGCCGGCACGCTTAAGTCCGACCAGTTCACCGCCAACCTCGACCTGGCCAGGTCCTTCGCGCTGGGACTTGCCTCGCCGCTCAATGTGGCCGTCGGTGGCGAGTTCCGCCGGGACGGATATCACATTACCGAGGGAGAGCCGGACAGTTACCGCGATGGCGGCGTGCGGATTCTGGATGGGCCCAGACAAGACAGCCTGGGCGCGCCCGGCGCCCAGGTCTTCCCCGGCTTCCGGCCCGGCGACGCCACCGATCAGAGCCGTCATAACGTGGCGGGATACATCGACCTCGAAGCCCAGGTCGTGCGGAAAGTGCTGATCGGCATCGCGGGAAGGGCGGAGAATTACAACGACTTCGGTTCCACTACCGACGGGAAGGTCACCGCCCGCTTTGAGCCGATTCCCGGCCTTGCGGTGCGTGGCGCGGTCGCGACCGGATTCAAGGCTCCTTCGTTGGGCCAATCCTTCTTCTCGGCCACGTCCACCAACTTCATCAACGGGGTGCCGTTCGATAACCGGACCTTCCCGGTGACCAGCCCCGTAGCCCAGGCGCTGGGAGCCAGTGAGCTGACGCCGGAGCAGTCGACCAACTACAGCTTCGGCGTGGCGCTCAACCCGGTCAAGAATCTCTCGGTCACAGCGGACTATTATCAGATCCTGATCGACGATCGGATCGTGTTCTCCGGCAACTTCACCGGTGCGGCGGTCCGCACCTTTCTGGAGAGTCAGGGCTTTACCGGGGTGGCCGGTGGCCGGTACTTCACCAATGCGATCGACACCCGGACGCTTGGCCTGGACATCGTGGCCAACTACGGGTTTCCCATTGGGTCCACCAGCACGCTCCGCCTGACCGGCGGCTTCAACTACAACGTCAACCGGGTTCTCCGGGTATCGCCCACCCCCGCCGCGCTGAGCGCGTTTCAGGAGACGCTGTTCGACCGGGTAGAGCGCGCCCGGATCGAGGTAGGCCAGCCCAGGGACAACCTCTACCTGAGCGGGGTCTTCAATTACAACGATCTTGGGTTCACCCTGCGCGCTCAACGGTTCGGCGAGGTCACCAGCTTCGGTACCCCCACCGACGGCTCGCTGGATCAGACCTTCGGGGCCAAGTGGATCGCCGACGTGAATGCCTCGTACACCTTTGGGGAGCGACTGACGGTCTCGGTCGGCGTGGATAATGTCTTCGACGTGTACCCCGACGTGAACAATCAGGGGAGCGCCACGACCGCGGGGAACAACAACTTCGGGATCTTCCCGTACAACCAGATCTCGCCCTGGGGCTTCAACGGCGCTTTCTATTACGGGAGGCTGACGTTCGGGTTCTGAAGTGAGAGGTGAGAAGTAAGAAGTGAGAATAACTGTCATCCTGAGCGATCCTTCGCTGCGCTCAGGATGACAGCCCCTCTCCTCAAAAGCCCGGATGTTCCTGATGCACCGGGTCATTCAGAACTATCGCCTGCACCACCGTACCCACCGGCGTCTC
>JALYPB010000118.1 GCA_030856585.1 Gemmatimonadota bacterium
CGATCTCTTCCCCGGGGTAGCCCGGTCGGTGCTCCTGCTGGACTGGGCCAGCGCCATCTTCCTTGCCGGCGGCATCCCCTTTATTGCCCGTTCGCTCGAGGAAGGCCCGATACCATTCGCCACGCCCAGAGGCCGGCGGACGCTCATCGTAGGAGCCGGCGAGCGCGCTGAGCAGGTCCTCCGCGAGGCACGTCGAGCCGAGATGTGCGCACTCTATCCCGTCGGGCTGGTAGACCTCAACGGCAGCCGCCAGGGCCGCACCATTCGCGGGGTCCGGGTGGTCGGGACGGTGGACGACTTGCCGAGGGTGTGTAAGGAGCTTCGGGCCGAGTTCGCCATCATTGCACTGGAGCCGGGTGAATTGGCGGACATGCGGCGAGTGGTCGACCAGTGCATCGCCGGGGGCCTGGAGTTCAAGACACTACCGTCGTTGCACGAGCTGCTCGAGGGCACCGCGGGCGTCAACCAGCTCCGCAATGTGCGGATCGAGGATTTGCTCGGACGCCCACCCGTCAGCCTCGATCTAACGCCGGTGGCGGCCGACCTCCGCAACCGTGTGATCCTGCTGACCGGAGCGGCGGGCTCGATCGGCTCCGAGCTGGCCCGGCAGATAGCGCCGTTCGGCCCGGCCCGGCTGGTTCTCCTGGATCAGGCGGAGAGCGATCTCTACTTCGTCCATATGGAGCTGAGCGAGGCTCACCCCTCGCTGGATCTGGTGCCGGTCATCTGCGACATCACCAATGCAACCCGGCTGGCGCAGGTTTACGCCCAGCATCGCCCCGACTACGTCGTTCACGCCGCCGCCTACAAGCACGTGCCGCTGATGGAGACCAATGTGCTGGAGGCGGTACGGAACAACGTGCTGGGGACGCTGCTCGTCGCCACCACGGCGGTGCGCTATGGTGCCACCAAGGTGCTGGTGGTCTCGACCGACAAGGCGATCCGGCCGTCCAGCGTCATGGGGGCCACCAAGCGCGTCGCCGAGCGGATCATCTTCGGCCTCCCCAACCTGCACCGCTCCGGCACCGATTTCCGCGCCGTGAGATTCGGCAACGTGCTGGCATCCAAAGGAAGCGTCATTCCGCTGTTCGAACGGCAGCTGGCCGCCGGCGGGCCCATCACGGTCACCCACCCCCTGGTCCAACGCTACTTCATGACCATACCGGAGGCGGCGCAGCTGGTCCTGCAGTCCGGCTCGCTTCCGGAAACCGCCGGTGCCATCGCGATGCTGGAGATGGGCGAGCCGGTCCGAATCCTCGACCTGGCCGAGAAGCTGATCCGGTTCTCTGGCCGGGTGCCGGGCCGGGACATTCATATCGCCTTTACCGGCCTCCGGCCGGGTGAGAAGCTGACCGAAGATCTGGTCTCCGCCCTCGAGGCCACCGTACCCACGTCGACCAAGAAGATCCGGATCAGCCAGACATCCGAAAGCGCCAGCTCCGACCTGGTCCAGACCCTGAGCCGGCTGTTGGCCTACCTGGATGCGGGGGATCGCGAAGGGCTGCTCGCAACCCTCTGCGAGCTGGTGCCTGAATGCGTTGCGCCCCTGCGGGACCACCAGGCGGGAGCGGCCTCACTGGCCCTGCCCCTACCGAACAGCCGCGCCTCCGGAGCCTGGCATCCGATCCTCGACTCGGCTCAATCGTCGTGGCGGGAACGCCGCCGCACCAACGGACGCCTCAACCCTCCGATGGAGCTGCACGTCGAGGAGCGCAGAGACGGTGTCATCTGCCGTCGCAAGGATGCTCGTGCCGGAGGCCGTCGTCGGACCGACGTGGCCGCGCTGCTGTCGAGCGGCTCGTCATCCTCGATGTAAGGCTCCGCTACCGGAGAAAGCGCGCCTGCAGCTGGGCTGGGGTGAATCGCGGTGAGCTTCTCAGCAGCACCGCGCCCACCGTCAGAGTCAGGAGCGCGAGAGTAGTTCGGAGGGGCCGGGCTTGGAGGTCGACCCAGCACCGCTCATCGAGCATCAGCTTGGCGGGCAGCAGCTCCTTGATATATCGGCTCTCGAAATCGGCCGCCGGCGCATTCCGCTCTGCCGAGAAAAAATAGAGTGCGCCGTAACCGGTGATTCCGGGCTTCGCTTGGAGGGACCGGAGACCCTCTGGCGTGTAGTAGGGCAGGTAAACCGGGGCCTCGGGTCGGGGACCGACAATGGACATTCGGCCCGAGAGGACGTGCAGAAATTGGGGAAGCTCGTCCAGCTTGCTGCGGCGGAGAACTGCACCGACCCGGGTAATCCGGGGATCGACGCCGGTGGAGACCGCGGGACCCAATCGCTCGGCGTCACGGACCATGGTGCGGAGCTTGAGCATGCGGAAGATCTTGCCGCCCTGGCCCAGGCGCTCGGCCCGATAGAGGACGGGGAGCCCTTGCAGAAGCGCCGCCGCAACGACGCCGACGAGCAACAGCGGAGCCCAGATCGGGGCCAGCAGCAGGGTGACGCCCACGTCGACTACCCGAAGCAGAGCAGTGCGAGCTGGCGAGAGGCTCACCCGCGCGTCCGAAGCAGCATCAGGAGTTGGCCACGCAGAGGGAAGCGAAGAATCGTATTGGAGGACTCTTGTCAAAAGGTATGAGCACCGCCCTGAAGAGCACAACCCGGCGCCCGCTGATCGCGTGCCTGGGTTACCACGATGTGGCCGACGACCCCAGCGAGTCCGGATTCCAGCGCAACGGCGCCCGGCCATTCAAGGTCGGCGTGCGACTCTTCTGCGATCATCTGGACCAGATCGCTGAGGCGGGCTGGGCGCCGGGACTGGTGGGAGACATCGACCTGACGAAACCGGGCCGCCACGTGCTGCTCACCTTCGACGACGGCGGTAAGGGTGCCATCAGGACCGCCGCTGAGCTCAGCCGGCGGGGATGGCTGGGGCACTTCTTCATCGCTACCAGCTTCATCGGGCAGCGTACGTTTCTGGATGCGGGTGAGATTCGCCAGCTTCGAGCGGCAGGACACCTTGTCGGAAGCCATTCTCACACCCACCCGGACATCTATCGGGAGCTCGACCGGGAAAGAATGCTCGTGGAATGGCGGCAGAGCAGCGACATCCTGGCTCAGATCCTGGGTGAGCCCTGCCTGGCCGCGGCGGTGCCTGGAGGCGAGATCTCGAAGGTGGTACTCCAGAGCGCCGGCGCCACTGGGCTGCGTCACCTCTTTACCTCTGAGCCCTGGCTGACGCCCCGCGTTGTAGGCGGCTGCTGGATACTGGGACGGTACTGTCCCAAGGTGTCGACGACCGCGGATGAGATCGCCGAGCTGGTCCGTTTCGAGGGTTGGGCCAATAAGCTGGTGGTCCGGCGGCTCAAGACACTGGCGTCCCGCAGCCTGCCTTCCCTGTACCGGCTGTACGTTCGCCGATCCGTTCGTGAGTGGCAGGGGCAGACTCAATGATCAGCCTCGTTTCCTCCGGCCGGCTGCAGCTCAGGGACGCCTCATCGGATGAGGTTGCCGGTTGGGACCGGCTGGTTCGCCGGTTCGCGAACCATCGTGTCGTTCACACCATGGCGTGGATCCGCTCTCTCGAGGGATCCGGATTCGGGCAGCCCCGCTTTCTGGTTCTCGAGAAGGACGGGGAGATCGTGGGTTGCCTGCCCGGCCTCGTCGCCGAGATCGGACCGCTGCGGCTGTTCGGGTCGCCGCCTCCGGCGAGCCAGACGGCGAGTATGGGCCCGGCCTTTGACGAGCAGCGGGTGGGCACGGCCGAGCTGATGGATGCGGTGATTCCCTATCTCGAGCAGCGGCTGGGGATCCACCATATGGAGATCATGAGCCCGGATCTCGATCCTGCTGCCATGCTCGCCGTCGGCTTTCGAGCAGAGTCCTGGCCGACCTACCGGGTGCGGCTGGTTCCCGGTGACGAGGCGCGAGCACTGAAGGGGCTGAAGGACAGCGCCCGCCGGAATGTCGCCAGAGGCAGGAAGCTGGGCCTGACAGTCAGGTTCGAGCAGGACGAGAGCTTTGTCGACGAGCACTACGCGCAAGTCAAAGAGGTGTACGTCCGGGGCGGTCACGTAATCAACTTCGGCCGCCGGCGGGTGCTGGAGTGTTTCCGCCGTACCCGTGACGCCGGCAGCCTGATAGCCGTGTCGGTCTATCTGCCGGACGGCACCACCAGCATCGCCACCGGGATGTTCACGATCGAGGGAACCGAGCTGCTGCTGTGGACCTGGGCACATCGGGCCGAGTTCCGCTGGTACCGGCCAACGGAATTGATGACCTGGACCGTGATGCAGCGGGCAATCGCGGCCGGCTGCGACTCGTTCGATCTGATGGGTTTGGGCGAGTTCAAGACGAAATTCGGCGCTGAGCTGGACCAGCGAAAGTACCGGTGGGTTCGGAGCCGCTATCGCTGGCTGGGGCATCTGCGCGACCTGGCGGCCGGCGGGCTGCACTGGCAGCAGGCGGTGCGGGGCCGGATCGCACGGTGGGGCTCAGCTCAAATGCGGGTACTCGAAGGGAATGGGAACGGCCACCAGAACGGAGATCAGGTATGAGGGCAATACTTCCATCGACGTGGAAAGGGCTTTCAGGCTGGATACCGATGGCGGGCCTTGCGCTTGCGGCCTGCGGAGGCGCCGATTCGACTGGCCCGTCGCACTTGCCGTCCGAGCATCTGCCGCCGGAAACCATCCTGGCAGCCGGGAACATTGCCAGCTGCGGAAGCACCAACGACGAGGCAACCGCCTCATTACTGGATAGCCTCACGGGAACGGTCTTCGCGTTGGGAGACAATGCCTTTCCCGATGGGTCCGCCCAGGCCTATGCCAACTGCTATGCCCCGAGCTGGGGCCGCCACCTGGGCCGAACCTACGGCGTACTGGGCAATCGCGAATACCGCAGCGGTACCCCGAGTGCTGCCTTCGACTACTTCGGCGATCGCGTGGGGCCGCGCGGTCTTGGCTACTACAGCCTCAACCTGGGCAACTGGCACATCATCGTGCTCAACGTCAGCGATTCGGCGGCGTTCGTGGCAGGCTCGGCGCAGAGCAAGTGGCTCGCGAAGGATCTGGCGGAGAGCAGGAGGCTCTGCACCCTGGCAATGTGGCACAAACCCCGATTCTTCTCCTCGAATATTCCGGGGTGGACCAGCAACGTCTCGATGCTCGGGCTATGGAAGCAGCTCTACGCCGCCGGCGTTGATGTGGTACTGAACGGCCAGCAACACCACTACGAGCGCATGCGCCCCATGACTCCGACGGGCGCCACGGGCGGCGGCCGTGGAATCCGCCAGTTCAGCGTGGGAACCGGTGGCGAGAGCTCCGAGGTGCCGATCGCCATCGCGGCGGGCAGCGAGGCGCTGTCGGATGCATTCGGCGTACTCAGGCTCGTCCTCGAGGATGGCACCTATAGCTGGGAATTCATCTCCACCATCCCGGGGCAGTTTACCGATGTTGGGTCCGGCACGTGCCACTGAAACTCGTGCACGGTCTCGCTGTGAATTACGCGACTGCGCCGGTGGCGTATGGCGCCAGCCGCGTCGACCGGCCGCTTCGAGTTGAGCTCGTCGGCCCGGCTGGCGCGGGCAAGAGCACGCTTTCGACGTCCCTGGTTCGGCAGCTCCAGGGCGCGCCGGCCGAGATCTGGGGCCTCCCGGTGTTGCCGCTGCTCCTCAACGGCGCACGGCTGATACCGACCTTCACGGGTCTCTGGCTGCATTCCCGGTCCCCACTGTGGGACGAGACCAGGCACATGGTCCGGCTTCGAACCTTGCAGCGAGCACTTCGTCGCCCGGCGCCCCCAAGCCCCGCGGTCGTTGTCTTCGACGAAGGCCCCATCTTTGCCTTGGCGTGGCTCCGAGGCTTCGGACACGAGGCCCTTCGCCAGCAGCCGTCGGCGGCGTGGTGGGCGATGGCCTTGCGGGAGTGGGCCGCAGCCATGGATGCGGTCATCGTCCTGGATGCGCCGGACCACCTGTTGGCCGCTCGGATCCGGGCGCGGGCCCATCCGCACGAGGTGAAGGAGTTTCCAGACATCGAGATCGCCCGCTGGATGGCGCGGTTCCGACAGGCGCTTGAATGGGTGTTGACCGAAATGACCCGCCACGGCGGGCCAGCGGTGGTACGGCTCTCCTCGCAGAACGAGCCAGTCGAGCGAATCGCCGCGAGGGTGGTGCAGCAACTCCGCGAAATTGGTCATGGCCGCTGAGACGCTGGAGTTACTCCCGCAGACGGGAGTGGCAGAGTCCGAAACCCGGCGCGATAGCGCGCTGACCCGGCGCGCGTCCCTCAACGTAGCCCAGGCCCTCCTGGACTACAGCGTCAAGCTCGGCGTCGGCCTCGTGATCGTCCCGATCCTGGTGAGCGGGCTGGGACGAACCCTGTTCGGCGTCTGGGAGATGCTCGGCCGGTTGGCCGGCTACATCGAGTCAGCCGATGGCCGGTCTACCCACGCTCTACGCCTGGTCATCTCCAACCAGCAATCCTCCGATGATCACACGGCCAAGCGCCGCTGGATCGGGAGCGCTCTTGCCGTCTGGATCTGCTTCCTCCCCTTCTGGGCCACGGCAGGAGCGCTGCTCATCTGGCTGGCACCGAGCATCACCAAGGTCCCGCCAGAATTCCATTTCACGGTACGCGTCGCCTGTGGGCTCATGATGGGAGCGGTGATCCTCGGGGGCTTGGCCTCCCTGCCGGAATCGGTGCTCCGCGGCATGAACCTCGGCTACAAGCGAATGGGATTTCAGGCGGGAGTGAGCCTGCTTGGCGGCGCTCTCCTCGCCGCAGCGGTGTACGCCGGCGCGGGCCTCATCGGCGTCGCGGCGGCCGGGTTGGTGCTTGCGGCCCTCACGGGGCTTTGCTTCCTGGCGCTCGTGCGCCACCAGGTCCCCTGGTTCGGGGCTGAGCGTCCCCGTCGCGCAGAGGTGAGATCACTGCTCGGCATGAGCGTGTGGATCACCCTGGGCGACATGGTGTCCAAGCTGATGGCCAGCGACGTGCTGGTGCTTGGGGTCGTGCTCTCCGCGCCGGCAGTGACAACGTATGTGCTCACCGGGTACGCCGCGCGGCTGGCCCTCAATCTCCACTCGCTCTCGGCCGAAGCCGTGATGCCGGGCGTCGCGGGTATCATCGGCCGGCAGAACTTCGAGCAGGCTGCGCGTCTTCGCCGCGAGCTGCTTGCGGTCACCGGCATATTCCTCAGCGCTGCCGGGGCCACGATCCTGCTGTGGAACCGTTCCTTCGTTCACCTGTGGGTCGGGGCCGAGAATTACGCCGGAACCTGGACCAACCTTCTCATCGTCCTGATCGCGGTGCAGTCGGCATTCATCCGGTGCGACGCTTACCTCATCGATGCGGCGTTGCAGCCGGGCCGGCGGGTCCGGGTGGGCATCGTGTCCGGCGTGCTCACGCTTGCCCTCTCGCTCGGCCTCACCCATCTGGGGGGCATGGTTGGACTCTGCATCGGTATCCTCGCGGGCCGCTCGATCCAAACGGTCGGGTATCCCCTCCTGGTGCGCGGATGCCTCGGGAAGAGCCCGGGTCTCTCCATGATCTGGCTGATGCGTCCACTGATCATCATGGCGCTGCTCTTCGCCGCTGCCACCTACCTGGGTCCGCATGTCCTGATTCAGAGCCGGCTGGTGTGGGTGGCCGGCGTTGCCGTCACCCTCGTCCTGGCTTTCGCCGTTGCGCTGGGGCTGGGACTGCCGGCCAGCCTTCGGGCAGGCGTGATTGACAGATTGCTTCACATGACCCGCCGGGCCGGCGGGAGCCGCACATGAGCCGCTTCCCGCTGCGGAACGAGTCGCTCCAGACCGATCTCTTGCTCCAGGCGGGCCTCTACCTGCTGGTGGCATCGATCCCTTTCGAGTACCCGGCGCGCACGATACCACTGGAGATTCCCACCCTTACGGGGGCGGTGTTCCTGCTGGTGACGCTGCTGCATCCGAAGCGATGCTACGGCCGGCTGCCGGGGGCGGCGCTCTGGTTCGGCGCATATGTGCTGATCCTTCTGCTTTGCATCCTGTTGGGCCAGCGTGAGCGGGCCGCGGCGGCCCTGTCCGACTACGTGGTGATGCTTCAGGGAGTTCTCGTGTTTCTGGCGGCGGCCAATCTCATGCGCGACGAGCGGGTGGCTCGCCGGGCATTGGTGACGCTGGTGGCGGCCTGTTCGATCCGAGCGGCGTTGCCGCTCCTCGGGTTCGGACGGACGACGAGCGCGGTGTGGACCGGCGGCGAGAGAATCTCGGCCCTGGGACAGAACGCCAACAGCGCGGCCATGATCCTGGCGGCGGGTCTCGTGGCTCTCATCGGCCTGACCCTGATGCGTCGTCGGAAGACCCTGCCCGGACTGGTTCTCGCGGGTGGCCTCGGCATTCTCCTCGGAATGGCCATCCTGGAGACCGGGTCGCGCGGCGGCCTCGCGTCCCTGCTGGGAGGTGTCATGGTGCTCGCCCTGGCTGCGGATAGCTGGCGGCACCGGCTGCGCAATGGGGCCATCGCGCTTCTGGCGGTCTCGTCGCTGACCTTCGCCGCGCTTCAGCTGCCAGTGATGAAGAACCGCCTGCGCGACGCGGCCACTACCGGCAACCTCGCTGGTAGAGAGCAGCTCTTTCCGGCGCTCTGGAACATGTTCCTCGAGAAGCCGGTCCTGGGCTGGGGCCCCGTGACCAACAACTACGAGCTGGCGCTGCGGGTTGGCGAGCGCGATCGGGGCAGCCGAGCGGCACACAACCTCATTCTGGAACTGCTTTCGGCCGGCGGCCTGGTACTGGCTGTTCCATTCTTCATTGGGGCATGGCTGTCGGTGCGGGGTGCGTGGCAGGCTCGACGTGGGGACCACGGAGTGCTCCCGCTGGCGCTGCTCTGTTCGCTGTTCCTTGCCAACATGAGTGGAGAATGGGGTGCGTCCAAGCTGCTCTGGCTGGTGCTGGCCTATGCTGTGGTGAGCGGCCGGTGGCACGTCCCCCTGCTGCGGTCGCTGCCGGTTCGGTCGCGGCCCTGGGTCATGGCATTGCCTTCTGCGATCAGGGACTGATATGTGCGGCCTGGCTGGACGCTTTCACCCGGTAGCCCTCCCACCCGATCCGCGCTGGCCCGTGCGGGTGGACGCCTTGCTTGCGCACCGTGGACCGGATGGGCGGGGGCACTACGCCGACGCCCGGTGCGAGCTGGTCCACCGCCGGCTCGCTTTGGTCGACCTTTCCGATACCGGCTCCCAGCCGATGCCAAACGAGGATGGCAGCATTCAGGTGATCTTTAACGGGGAGATCTACAATCACAGGGAGCTTCGTGCCGAGCTCAGAAGTCGTGGACATCAGTTCCGCGGCAGCTCGGACACCGAGGTGCTGGTGCATCTCTATGAGGAGCATGGCCCGGACATGGCTGCGCACCTCCGGGGGATGTTTGCATTCGCCATCCTCGACCGGCCGCGCAATCGAGTTCTTCTGGCCCGCGACCGGTTTGGGATCAAGCCGCTCTTCTACGCCGCGCACAACGGGCAGTGGATTTTCGCCAGCGAGATGAAGGCAATCCTTGCCGTGCAGGGCTTCCGCCCCGAGCTGGACCGCCAGGCGTGCTATGACTTTCTGGGACTGAGCTACGTGCCCGAGCCGGCTACCGGCTTCGCCAACATCGCCGCCGTCCCCAAGGGTACGACCCTTCTGCTCAGCGATCGGGGCGCGCGCGCGGCCACGTTTGCGACCATCACCCCCCGGCCCGATCCGTCCGTCTCGCGCGCGCGCCTCGGCGACAGCGCCGCAGAGCGGTTGTTGGATGCGGTAAGCCGGCAAGCAGTGGCGGATGTCCCGGTGGCGGCGCTCCTGAGCGGCGGGATCGACTCTTCGCTGGTCGTGGCGGCCTATGCTCGATCGAGTGAGCGCCCGATCACCACGTTCAATGTGGGCTTCCCCGATCGGGCTCACGACGAAACGGCCATGGCCGTGGCTACCGCAAAACGGTACGGTACCAGCCATGAGACCGTGCACATCGATGAGCGGGACATCACCGCTGACTCGGTCTTCGCCCTGCTCCGACACTTCGACCAGCCCTTTGCCGATCCGAGCCTGGTCCCGACATACCGGGTGGCCTGCGCGGTGCGCGAGCGTGGAATCATCTGCACCCTCACGGGCGACGGGGGAGACGAGGCGTTTGGCGGATACCCGGAGTTCTGGCGAGCCGAGCGCCTGACTCAGCTCGCCGCTGCCCCTCCCTGGATGCTGGCGACCGCGGGAAGCATCGCCCGGCCACTGGCGGGCTGGACCCAGGACCGCGGCCGGCAGGCCGCCAAGGCGGTCCAGCTGGCGCAGGCGGGGCGTACCCAGAGCTCTGCGCTCCTGGCCGGGCTGTGCAGCTACCTGACCGAGCAGGAGAAGGAAGATCTGGTAAGACCCAGTGCGCGTCTGGGACTGCTGAGCGGCTACCGGCACTTCGGCGCCGCCGAAGGCGGGATGGCGGAGATGGAAGCTTTGTCAGGGCAGCTTACCGCTCGGCATTTCGGCGTGAGCCTGCCGTCCGACATGTTGCGCAAGGTGGACATGATGAGCATGCTCGCCGGCATCGAGGTCAGAGTACCGATGCTGGACGAGGAGCTTGTGGATCTGGCCCTGTCGCTTCCTCATCGCCTGAAGACCGATGGACGGATCGGCAAGCTGGTACTCCGGGATGTGGCCCGGCAGTGGCTGCCGCCCGAGGTGGCCAGTCATCCGAAGCACGGCTTCAGCATTCCGCTCGACGTGATGGTGCATGCGGACTTCCACGACGCCCTCGGCGATCTCCTCGGAGGCCCCCATGCTCGTACCGGCGCCTTTCTCGACCGTGGACTGGTGGCCGACTGGCTCCGCCAGTTCAGAGCAGCCATGCACGGTTCGGCTGGTGGCTCGGTCAGCCGGGAGGGTCTGTATCTCAGGGTACTCATGCTGGTGGCGCTCGAATTGTGGATGCGCGATCAGGGGCTGACATGGTAACCGCCGCCACTCTCCGGCCGTTTGTCTCCATCGCCATCCCTTGCCGCAACGAGGCGCGATACATCGGCAACTGTCTAGCCTCGATCCTGGCGAGCGATTATCCGCTGGACCGGCTGGAAATTCTCGTGGCTGATGGCCTGAGCGATGACGGCACCCGGGAGATCCTGCGCACCTACGCCGCAGGGCATTCCTGCATAACCGTGCTCGATAACAACCAGTTGAGCACTCCTGCCGCGCTGAACCTGGCGATTCGCTCAGCATCGGGAAGCGTGGTGATCCGAATGGATGCCCACGTACTCTACCCGCCGGACTACGTTCGCCGGCTGGTCGAGGCACTGGAGGAGACCGGAGCGGACAATGTTGGAGGCGTGCTGGAGACCGTTCCCGCGGACGACTCCCCTACTGCACGGGCAATAGCGCTGGGATTGTCCCACCGGTTCGGCGTGGGGAACTCTC
Source organism: Gemmatimonadota bacterium (assembly GCA_030856585.1). Classification (GTDB taxonomy): domain Bacteria; phylum Gemmatimonadota; class Gemmatimonadetes; order Gemmatimonadales; family GWC2-71-9; genus CAVVWJ01. Next base: position 11,361 of record JALYPB010000118.1, read on the forward strand.
ATTTCCGCACCGGGACACGTGAACGGCGGGAAGTGGATACCGTGCCGTTCGGCTGCTACCGGCGGGAGACCTTCGACCGCATCGGCCTGTTCGACGAGGAGCTGATCCGAAATCAGGACGACGAGCTCAACTTCCGCCTGATCTCCCGGGGTGGACGGATCCTCCTGCTTCCGGAGGTCACCTGCCGATACTTTGCCAGGCGCTCGTTCGGTCAGGTCGCCCGCATGTACTACCAGTATGGCTACTTCAAGCCATTGGTAGCCCGCAAAGTCGGCCGCGTCATGACGGTGCGGCAGCTGGTGCCCTCGATGTTGATTGGGGCCCTCCTGGCGTCAGGTGGACTCGGGATGTGGATACCCGAAGCGGCGGCGGCCTTTGCTTTCATCGCGGCACTGTATGCCGGTGGCGTGCTCGCCTTTGCTGCCATTGCGGCCGGAAGCGATCTGCGCTGCGGAATCGCGCTGGCAGCGGTGTTCCCGACTCTTCACTTCAGCTATGGATTCGGATTCATCCGCGGCATCTACGACCACCTTGTCGCACGCCGCATTCCGGAGGCACGTGAAATTGGTTTCTCACGATAATATCAGAGTCCTGATGGTCACCAGCGACTGGCTGTGGAACAGCTGGGGAGGGCCGGCCGTGTTCGTCGCCCGCCAGGCCGAGTTCCTCCGGCGGGCGGGAGTCGAGGTAGACCTCTTCCCGTTTCGGGGCTCGCGCCGGCCCGGGAACTACGCCGCGGCGTGGCTCGAAGTACAGCGCCGCCTGACTCGCGGCTCCTACGATCTGGTGCACGCGCAGTTCGGCCAGAGCGGACTCACCGCCTTGCCCAAGCGTGTGCCCCTGGTGGTGACGTTTCGTGGTGACGACCTCGAGGGAATCATCGGTGAGAAGGGCCGGTATGTTCCGGCGGGATGGTTGCTACGCGCGGTTTCGAGAACCGTTGCACGTCAGGCGGACGCCGCAATCGTCGTCTCGGCTCACATGAAGCGGCACCTGCCTCGTTCGGTAGATGCACACGTGATCCCGTCAGGAATCGACCTCGACCTCTTCCATCCCGAGCCTCAGGAGCAGGCCCGCACCCGGCTGGGGCTACCCCTGGCGGGACGGCTGGTCGCGTTCGTGGGCAATCCCGACCTGGCCCGAAAGCGCTACGCGCTGGCGCAGGAGGCGGTGGCCATCGTCAACCAGACAATTCC
>JALYPB010000125.1 GCA_030856585.1 Gemmatimonadota bacterium
GGTCTAGTGGCGGCGTCGAGGAAAGACGTCGAGATGGAGACGTCGAGAAACAGCGGTCTATCCTGGTGGCTCCATTAGGCTTTGACGTTCTCACTTTGACGTCTTCATTTTGACGTCTTTACCTCGACCTCGACTACATGGCCTCTACCGCGGATTTCAGGAACGGTCTCGTCCTGGAGATCGAGAACCAGTTGTTCCAGATGGTCTACTTCCAGCACGTGAAGCCGGGCAAGGGCGGCGCGTTCGTGCGCACCAAGCTCAAGAACATCCGGACGGGTGCTGTTATCGATCGCACCTACAACGCGGGCGAGAAGGTCCAGGAGGTCCGCCTGGAGCGCCGGCCCATGCAGTTCTCCTACGGCGACGGCCACTTTTACCATTTCATGGACCAGCAGACGTTTGACGACATTATGCTGACCGACGAGCTCATCGGGCCGGACCAGCTCAAGTACCTGAAAGAGGGCATGGAGTGCGAGGGACTGGTGCACAACGACCGGGTCATCACGGTCGACCTGCCCTCCTTTGTCGAGCTCACCGTGACGCACACCGCGCCTGGAGTCCGAGGCGACACCGCCACCGGCGGGACCAAACCGGCAACCCTGGAAACCGGGGCCACGGTGCAGGTTCCGCTCTTCATCGAGGAGGGTCAGGTGATTCGGGTCGACCGCCGCGAAGACAAGTATCTGACCCGCGTATGAGCCCCCAAGAGATGCAGCAGCTGGCCGAGCTGCTCCAGAACGTTCCCGGGATCCGCTCGATCGATCTGAAAGACGTGAAACGGCTGGCCCAGCTCCTGCGCGAGGCGCCCGAAATCGGGTCGATCGAGGTGAAGGGCTGGTTTGGTACCGGAGTTGTCATTACCCGGACCGCGGCCGCGCCGGTTGCGGTGCCCACGCCGGTCTCGCTGTCGCCCGCGCCTGGCGCCGGGGATCAGGCGCGGCTCGACGCCGGTGCGCGCTCCGCCGCCCCCGCCGCGCACCTGAAGGAGATCCGGTCGCCCATGGTCGGCACGTTCTATAAGGCTCCCGAGCCCGGGGCCGACGCGTACATCAAGGTCGGCAATCGGGTTACCGCCGGTCAGACGGTCTGCGTCATCGAGGCGATGAAGATCATGAACGAGATCGAAGCGGAGATCACCGGCGTGGTCCGAGAGATCTCGGTGGAGGATTCCCAGCCGGTCGAGTTCGGCCAGGTGCTCTTCCGGGTAGATCCGAATGGCTGAGGCCAAGCCCGCCACCGCTCCCACGTCGACCTTCAATTTCAAGCAGATCATCGCCCAGATGGTGCAGAAAAACGCCTCCGACCTTCTGCTGAAGGTGGGCCGCCCCCCGACCGTCCGGCTGAACGGCGAGCTCCACGCCCTGGAAATGCCCCCGGTCAAACCGGAGGACCTGAAGCTGCTGGCGGAGCAGATCATGACGCCGAGGCAGGTCAAGGAGTTCTCGGAAAAAAAGGAAGCGGACTTCGCCATCGGTGTGCCCGGCGTTGGCCGCTTCCGAACCAACATCTACCAGCAGCGGGGCACGCTCGCCTTCGCCTTCCGCGCCATTCCCTACGAAGTGAAGACGGTCCGCGAGCTCAGCCTTCCGCCGGTCCTCGAGGAGATCGCCCTCCGGCCCCGCGGGCTGGTGCTGATTACCGGGATCACCGGCTCGGGCAAGTCGACGGCGCTGGCCTCGATGATCAATCACGTCAACCAGCACCGGCGGGTGAACGTGATCACGATCGAGGACCCCATCGAGTTTCTCCATCGGGATATGCAGTCGAACATCTCGCAGCGTGAGGTGGGCAACGATACGTTGTCCTTCGGCTCGGCACTCCGGCACGTGCTTCGGCAGGATCCCGATGTGATCCTGGTCGGCGAAATCCGCGACGTCGAAACACTGGATACCGCGCTCAAGGCTGCCGATACCGGCCACCTGGTCTTCTCGACCCTGCACACGACCGACGCGACCCAGACGATCAGCCGTATTCTGTCGTTCTATCCCCCTCACCAGCACCACGAGGTGCGGATGCTGCTTGCGACCGCGCTGCAGGCGGTGGTGTCCTTGCGCCTGGTGCCGCGGGCCGACGGCCGGGGTCGGGTGCCGGCGGCGGAGGTGCTCATCAACACCGCTACCGTGGCCGACAATATCCGGGACATCGACAAGGCATTGCACATCCCCGACCTCATTGCGGGCGGGTCGGTGTCGTACGGCATGCAGACCTTCGATCAGTCGCTGATGAAGTGGTACAAGGAAGGTGCCATCTCCTACGAGAGCGCGCTGTTCTACTCCACGAACCCGAACGAGCTGGCGCTGCGGGTATCCGGGGTCGACTCGGCCTCCGACCGGAAGTTCGATGAGATGACCGGCGACTCGGCCAAGTCGCAGCCTCTGGATCTGACGCCGTAATGTTCAAGAAGGTGCTTATCGCTAACCGCGGGGAGATTGCCCTGCGGGTCATTCGTGCATGCCGCGAGCTGGGCGTGCAGACGGTCGCCGTTTACAGCGAAGCCGACCGCGAGTCACTCCACGTGCGCTTCGCGGACGACGACGTCTGCATCGGGCCCCCGCCGAGTCGCAGCTCCTACCTCAAGATCCCCAATATCATCGCTGCCGCGGAGATCACCGGGGCCGACGCCATCCATCCGGGCTACGGCTTTCTGGCCGAGAACGCCGAATTCGCCGATACCTGCAAGGCGTCGAACATCACGTTCATTGGACCCACCGGGGATCAGATCCGCCAGATGGGCGACAAGTCCACGGCCCGTCGCCTCGCCAAGGAAGCCGGGGTACTGACTGTGCCCGGCACTGCGGGCACGATTGAAGATGTGGACGAGGCCATGGCCGCGGCCACCGAGATCGGTTTTCCGGTCATCATCAAGGCCACGGCGGGTGGCGGCGGCAAAGGCATGCGCATCGCTCACGACGCCGACCAGTTTCCCCAGCTCTTTGGACTGGCACAGAACGAGGCGCTCTCGGCATTCGGGAACGGCGCGGTGTACATCGAGAAGTACCTGGAGCACCCCCGCCATGTCGAGATTCAGGTGATGGGCGACAACTTCGGCAAGGTGGTGCACATGGGCGAGCGCGACTGCTCTGTCCAGCGACGCCATCAGAAGCTGATCGAAGAGAGTCCCAGCCCGGCCCTGACCGACGAGCTGCGGGAGCAGATGGGTCGGGCGGCGGTGGCGCTGGCCTCCAACATCGGCTACAGCGGTGCCGGAACCATCGAGTTCCTGCTCGACCCGGAGGGGAAGTTCTACTTCATGGAGATGAACACCAGGATTCAGGTGGAGCATCCCGTGACGGAGATGGTCACCAGCTTCGACGTGGTAAAGGAACAGATCAAGGTGGCGTCCGGTGAGCCGGTCAGCTTCCAGGGCGACGGAAGGCGGCTGCGGGGCCACGCGATCGAATGCCGGATCAACGCCGAAGATCCCTACCGGAACTTTCAGCCTTCTCCCGGCCTCATTACCGCCTACCATCCCCCGGGGGGACCCGGTGTCCGTGTGGATACCCATGTCTACGCCGGGTACACGGTGCCGCCGTACTACGACTCGCTGCTGGCAAAGGTGATCGTCCATGGCAACGGCCGGGAGGAGGCGCTGAGCCGCATGGGCCAGGCGCTGGACAGCTTCATTCTCGAAGGGGTTACCACCACCATACCATTTCTTGCCCGGGTGATCCGTCATCCCGACTTCGTGTCGGGCAAGGTCGACACCCGATTCCTGGAGCGGGAGTCCCATCTACTCCGCCCCGACACACCATGAGAGTCGACGTCGCCCTTACCCCGACAGGCCTGAGTCAGGCTCAGGTTCATGGCCGGGTGGTGTTCGTCATCGACATCCTCCGCGCCACGACTGCCATGTGTGCCGCGCTGAGTCACGGCGCCAGGGCCATTATTCCGGTCTCCTCCACCGAGGAGGCGCTGCGACTGGCACAGACGATCGGCAGCACCGACATGCTGCTGGCCGGGGAGCGGAAGTGTGTCCGGATACCCGGGTTTCACCTGGGCAACAGTCCACTCGAG
>JALYPB010000149.1 GCA_030856585.1 Gemmatimonadota bacterium
GGTCTACTTCGGGCGGGAGCTTCACATAGCGCAGCCCGGCCGTCTTGGCGATCGACAGATAGGACCAGGAGTAATCCAGCTCCCCGGCCTCCACCAACGCAGTCAGGTCGGCCTCCTTGGGACGGATGTACTTCGGGGGGTGGGCGCGCTCGAGACGGTTCGCGAGGCCCGGCTGCTTGTAAAACTTTTCCGCCAATTGATACACCATCAGCGTGCGGTAGCCGTTGGGGTCCAGCGTAGGATCCGAGCGACCCGCGCGCACGCCGGGCCGAAGGAGCACCTGCCACCAGTTCTTTCCGTTGATCTCATCGGCCCCGATCGACTGGTCGGTGTAGATCAGAACCATCGAGTTCCGGGCAAAGGTCGCGAACCAGGTCGCGTGTTTTGGAATAAGCAGCTTGGGAATGACGCCATAGTCCGCCACGCCAATGACGTCCGGGATCTTCCCGAGCTCCGTCAGCTTGCGCGCCGCCTCGAGACTGCCGGAGTTCTCCTGCGCGGGAATGATTCCCGGGTGCTTTGCCTTGAACGCCTGCAGCATGTCGTTGAATGGCTTGGCCAGGCTGCCGGCGTTGAAGACCACGAGCGGGCCGGTCGGGGCAGCCTGAGACACCGCGGGCGATGGGGCGGAGACCAGGGCCCCGAGGATCACAATTCCAGCGAGATGCCGGCGATAGGCCGCCGGCTTCGGGACGGACTTCATCGCATCTAGCTCAGAATTCAACCCGCCAGGCAACGCCGGCATGGCTGGGGCCCAGTAGCACTTGGGGTGGACGCAAACCGAAGATCCGCCACCGGCCACTCATCAGTTTGGCGGAGGTGATGCCCAGCGCCGCACCGGCGGCCACATCGGTCAGCCAGTGGCGGTTGTCGTTGATCCGGGACCAGCCGACGCCGGTGGCCAGCGTATACAAGCCTACGGTAGCCCATGGGCGATTGATGTCGTCGGCCAGCGCCGTCGCGAACGCGAAGGCCATGGTTGTGTGGCCCGACGGCATCGCCGCCTGTCCGGAAAAGGGCACATAGCCATCCGCGTCCTGGCTATCCTCGGGACGAGGCCGTCCCGTAATGAGTTTGCCCGCCATCCCCGCGGCGCCGGCAAATGCCAGGGTGGCGGCCAGCCGGCCGCCGGTGCGGGTCAGCTCACTATTCCCGCTCAACAGACCCGCGGCAACGAGTCCCGCGGTGACGGTTCCGTACACCTCGATCTGGCCGAAGCGACGGACCGTTCCGGCCACATCATCCTTCGAGGTTGATCGTCCCTCCTGCACGAAAGTCTGGAGGGGCCGGTCGAGCAGCATAAAGGCGGAGAGTCCGCCCAAGACGATCGCCCCGTGCCACCAACGAAGGACCGTAGGTTTCTGAATCGAGCTTGCGGCTGCTTCCTGGGCGACAACCTGCAACGGATGCGCAAGGACCAGTGCCGCCAGCAGCAACCGGGACAGCGTCCCCCGCCCCGGCTGGACGCCGCGGCGGGACACTCCTACTCTTTCCACCGAAGGTTTACCTTCGGGCGTAGGAATGTCGGCTCGAGTACTGACCTCAGCTCGGGGATGTGTGATGAAGCGATCCTTTGGCGTTGTGGTGCTGGTGGTAACGCTGGTCTCCTGCCGGGGCTATGACCTCGAATCCCGTCTTGCCGATCAAGGGGGTTTGGTTCCAGCCGACCGATTCGCCCGCTACGGCCGCGAGCAAGCCCAGGAGGTGGCCATTGCACGCGAATACAGCCATGCCGCCAGCGGATCAGCCCCGGAAGATCTGGTGAAACGGGCGGACGCTGCGGTGAGGTACGCCCGGACCCTGCCTGGTGTGGCGGATGCCGGGGCCGATCCCCTCGGTTTTCGGCTTACGATTCGCTTCAGGAGCGGCTGGCTGACCATGGTCACGCCAATCGACGACGGAAAGCGGGGCGCCGAGACCGGGGGTCTGCCCGCCGAATCGGGCCCCGGTTCCGGGCGCTAGTCGTCCAACAATGTAACCCGTGGGCCCAAAGAATCCCGCCGTGACCGACTGGTTTGAGGTAACCACAACCCTTCCGGGCGATTGTACTGCAACCTTAAGACCACGAAGACCAGCATCCGGCGCTGATCAGGTCCAGGACGGTGACGGCGAATACCTGCAATGGATCGGAGCAGGGGTGGAACCGGTTATGGGGTCACAACAGCGGCAGGGTGGGTGAGACGGCCGGCGTTCTTCACCGCTGCATCCACCGAGTCGACATCCCACACCACCAGAGTGACGGGGAAGGCCGACGTTCTGAAGGTCTCGAGGTCCTGAGCCGAGAGGCTCCGCTCCTTGATAGCCCGATTCTGAAGATCCGCCCGATAAGGATGGGTGTGCCAAGTCCCCACCAGCTGTGGGACTGAGTCGCAATTTCCGCCCACCGCGAACTGCAGTTGTTTCATGTCGGCCGCCGGCTGCCAGGTCTCGACCCTGACCGTGTCCCCTCGCATCGAACCCTGAAGACAGCCCAGGTATTCCAGCTGGGTCGGCCGGATGGTCCCCAGCATTCGCTCGAGTGTGGTCAGATCGGCGAGCTCGTCCCAATGCCGGTTGAACCGGC
>JALYPB010000153.1 GCA_030856585.1 Gemmatimonadota bacterium
TACCGGTTCCCCGGCTGGGTCGCGCACCTGGCGGGCGACACTATCGCCCTGGTGGACTTCAGCGCCATTCGGACCACTCGATGGAACGAGCGGGGAAAGGCCCTGGACGTGCTGCCCATCAAGGTCATCTCCGGCGAAACTCCGGTCCTCCTATATGACACGGTCGGCCATGGCTACAAGATCGACTACCAGGCCATACTCGGCGGAGGCGAGCCGGGACGCTCTCTGCGGCCCGACAGCATTCCCGTCCTTCGGATCGCGCTCAACGGCGGGGCAGTGGACACCGTCGCTCACCTGACCGCACCCGAGTACGGCGACGCCAAGTTCGGCGAGCAGATCCAGCAAGCTGCCAAGGTGTTCGCGCCCAATGATCATTTCGGTGTGTTGCCGAACGGTACCACATGGGTGGCGCGAGGGGGAGAGAATCGGGTCGACTGGCGGAGCCCGGACGGCAAGTGGACTCCGGGGAAGACCCGCGCGTATACCAAAATTCCCGTCTCCCAGGCCGACAAGGATCGTGTGCTGGCGCAGGTGCGGGAGCAAGGCAAGCAGTTCGGCATGCCCCAGGATCTCTCGATCACCTACCCCTTCGCCGAGACCAAGCCCCCGTTCGACTTTGCCTTGGGGCGGGAGAGCGGAGAGGTCTGGCTGCAGCGACCACGGGCGCAGGAGGATGCATCGCTGGTCTACGATGTCGTCAACCGGCAGGGAGTCTGGCAGCGGAGCGTTACGTTCCCGAAGGGCGCATCACTGGCCGGCTTCGGGGCCAAGGGGGCGATCTACGCTTCGATGAAGGGTGCGGACGGAAGGCGAACGGTAGAGAAGTACAGATTGCAGTAACGGACAGCCTAATCCAGTATTGGCGGCTCATCCTCGCCTGGGATGCCGGCATTCCTGCTGTCGGACCCTCGGCGATTACGACGCTGCCCTTCCTCGTACCACCGCCGGGTAATCTCCCCCGCCAGCTCGCGATTCCCCAGCCCGAAGGCGAGCCCCACTGCCAGAGCGGCCGCGCCGAGAATCAGCGTGAATGCGGCGGTGACGATCTCTTCCGCTACTCCCACCTGCTGTAACGCCATGAACAGGGATATTAGAATCACCGCGCCCTTGGCGAGCTTCGCCACGGTCGGCACGCCGGAGACGCCCCCTGCCGAGGCCAGAATGAGGCCGCGAACGAACTCACCCAGGATGATCCCGAGGATCAGGATTACGATCGCCGCGATCAGCGTGGGAATGAACGCCAGCATGATCCCGAACATCTCATTGATGCTCTCCAGACCCAGCGCCGTGCTGGCGAGCAGGATCACGATGAGCATCACCAGCCAGAAGAGCAGCTTGGTCAGAGCCCTGACGGGATCCAGCCCGGACCCCGTGCGGACGACAGCCTGATCCAGCCCGCCGGCGCTGGCCATCCGGTTGAAGTCCAGCCGCTTGAGAGTGTCGTCGGCCCAGCGCTGAATCTGCCGGGCCAGGAAGTAGCCGGTGAGCAGGATAACGGCTGCGCCGATCAGCGCGGGCAGTGCGTTGCCGATCTGTGAGGCCCCGATCGAAATTCGTTCCCAGAGCTGATTCACTGTGCCACCTCGATGACAAGTTTGCCGAGCTGGTCGCCTCGCTGCAGCCGCTCAAAGGCGTCGACCCCTGCCGCGAGCGGCACCACCCGATCCACCACGGGCCAGAGCCTGCCTTCCCCTGCATGCCGCACGATCTCGGCATACTCATGCCTGTTGCCGAGCGTCGAGCCCAGGATGCTCCACTGGTGCCAGAAGAGGCGGCGGAGGTCGAGGTCACCCATCGGGCCGGTCGTGGCCCCACAGACAACCACGCGGCCGCCCCGTCGTACAGCGCGAAGAGAGCCGGGCCAGGTCTGCTCGCCCACGCTATCCACCACCACGTCCGCTCCGCGTCCGCCGGTGTGCCGCTTGACCTCGGCGACCACCTCGGAGCTGCGGTGATTGAGCCCGACATCAGCCCCGAGACCCCGCGCGACCTCCAGCTTGGCGTCCGACCCGCTGGTGACGATCGCCCGCGCACCAACCAGTTTGGCGATCTGAAGCGCAGCGATGGACACACCCCCGCCGATCCCCCAGATCAGGACTGTTTCGCCCGGATCGAGCCGCGCCCGGGTGACCAGCATTCGCCACGCCGTGAGCGTAGCCAGCGAGAAAGCGGCGGCCTGGGGCCAGGGCATGGCGGAGGGAATCGGAGCGAGATTCTCCTCCGGGACCACGACGAACTCGGCGGCGGTGCCGGCACAGTGCTCCCCCAGCACCCGAAGCCTGGCGCAGAGCGAATGCTCGCCCTCTCCGCACGCCGGGCAGTCTCCGCAGGACAGGGTGGGATTGATCATGACCCGGTCTCCGGCCCGGAACCGCCGAACCCCGGCGCCGGTCTGCTCCACCAGGCCCGCGCCGTCCGAGCCCACCACGTGAGGGAACTGGAGAGTTGACCCCGGCAGGCCGGCCGCGATCAAAAGATCAAGCCGGTTGAGCGCTGCGGTCCGCATCCGGACAAGAACCTGACTGGGGGACGTGACTGTTGGCTGGGGCAACTCTTGTACCTTGAGCTGCTCAGGTCCACCGTGGGCGACCAGGGTGAGGGCCCTCATCCGACTCGGTGGGTCAGAACGAAGGATTCAGAATCTGCTCACCTGAAGTGAGCGGCACAGGCGCGGGGGCGCTTCCGGGGGCCGTAGATTGCAAGAAGAAGCTGAATTCGACATGACCTTTGGCGCCGTCGGTCAGCCGCCCCACCACGTAGGCCAGGCGGTCGCCCTCGCGCGATAAGGCGATGGCCCGAACGGGCTCCTCAGTCTGGAGGAGCAAACCGGCGTTGGTCCCTCCCCAGGCCAGACGCATGACCCGCGACCCCCTTGAACGGCCGCCCCGCTCGACTACGTACGCAAGGTCACCATTGCGGAAAAACCGTGGGCTGGATTCCCGCTCGGAGGTCTTGGTAAGTCTCCGCGGGGTGGCCCCATCGAGATTCATCGCATAGACCTCCTGATTCCCATCTCTGACCGACACAAACGCAATGCTGCGCCCATCGGGTGAAACCGCCGGGGAATGATTCCCTCCGGAAGTTGTAGTGAGAGGCCGGCCCTCCCCGCCATCCGCCGGCATGATGGCGATCTGGGTCGTGGTTCCCGAGGTTGCGGTGTAGACGATCTGGGTGCCGTCAGGAGTCCAGGCTGGGTCGCCCTCGGTTCCCGCGCCGGTGGTCAGCCGGCGGAGATTCTTCCCGTCAGCCTCCATCACATACAGATCGAAGCTCCCGCTCCGGTTCGAGCTGAAGGCGACGCGAGTCCGATCCGGGCTCAGCGCCGGCTGCATGTTGGCGGCGCTGTCCTGCAGTAGAGGAAGCAGAGCCGGCGAGCCTGAGGCCCGCATCTGATAGATACCGAAACTCCCGCCGCGATTCGAGCTCAGCAGCAGGTCACCCACCACGAATACGTCGGCCTTTGCGCTTTTGCCCCAGGACGTCGAGGCGGTGACTACAGCCCGTCCGGGACTAAGGGCATCGATCACGCCTTCCCGCGCCAGTGCGATATCAGGCTTGTCCGAGCTCCACCGCACCCCGGTAGCGCGGCCTCCGGCCGAACCTTGCTCGTCTCTCAACAATACGCTCAGGGTCGCCCGCCGACCGGGCACAATCCCGATCCGGGCCGGCCGGAGCTCGATGTCGCCGGGTACGATCTGTACCGTCCAAACCGCCGGGGAAATTCCCGCCAGGGTGGCCGTCAACGTGGCAGTGCCCAGTGCCTTGGAGCGGAGCACGCCGGAGGCAGGGTCGAAGCCCGCCACTGAGGTATCGCTCAGGTGCCAGGTGATCCTGGCCTCGGGGATGAGACTCGAATCGGCCGCCTCGGCAACCGCGGTGAACCGCCGAGTGGCCCGAAGCGGGACCTGAATCGCGCCGGCACTGTGCTGGGGCGACACCACCAGGGCCTCGGGCCGCGGATGCACCGTCACCGCGGCTCGGCGCTCCTGGGAGAAACCGGCTGCGACGATGTCGGCCTGGCCCGGTGCCAGGCCTCGGACGATTCCGGATGACCCCACGGTGACGACCATCGAATCGGTCGAGCGCCACCGCACCAGCCCGTGGATCTCGCGGTTTCCCTGGGTAGGGACGATCGCCCGGAGCGTGTCTGACTCGCCCGGACTCAGGACCAGGCGGCTATGGGAAAGGGCAAAGTCAGGCTGGGAGACTTCAACCGGCAGAGTCGCCATGAGCCGGCTGCTGGTGATAACCTGGACCACCGCGCGGCCGGGGCCCAGACCCGTCACAATGCCGGCCGAGTCCACCGAAACGATGTCGGGCTTGAGTGACTTCCAGGTCACCCGTCCCACCGCGATGGGGTTGCCGTCTTCCCTCACGGCCAGCGGGGTAACCCGGACGTTCTCGCCCGGGAACAGGGTCACCGAGGCGGGCTCCAGACTCAGTAGCGAGGCCGAGGCCGCGCGCGCGCCGGAGGTGTCCCCCGGCGCGGTACCGGTTATGAGAACCGCCATCGAAGCGCGCTTCCCCTGGGTTCGGGCCTCGATCTTGGCCAGGCCGGGCGTAATTCCCAGGACCGTCCCGTCCTTCCTGACCCGGGCGATCATCGTGTCCGAGCTCCAGAACGTGAACTTGGCGGCTGCCAGCAGATTACCCCGCCCGTCGAACGCGGCGGCGAACAGGGCCTGCTTCCGACCGACCCCCAGGGTCATGGTTTCTGGAGTTACCTGGATCTCCGACACCGTCTGAGTCTGGGCAGAGGTGACCCGTGCAGATGCCGCAACCGCCAAGCCCCCCAACAGACATGGCAGCAGCCAAAATCGGAGGCGGGCGGGCGGGCCAGCCCGGTCGCTAGGGGCGGATTTCACCGACAGTTGATTCCAGGTAGAGAGAATGGGCGTAATTATAGCTCAGGAACGGGCTTGCCGCATCGCTCGGGGCCGCTCCACCCCCCCAAAGCACCAACCTCGAGTCTGTCGGCTAAGAGAATGAGTCCGAAGGACTTCCCCACCGGAATAGTGGCACCATCCTGCGCAGCTCGTCCGACGCCTTGCAGAAGCGTTGATGAGGTGCATGTTATATACGGGAGGCGCGGCCTGCGCCTCGAAACCGTCGGCGGGTGGCGCCGCACATGCGTTCGGAGGAAGCGAAAGATGGCCGAGCTTCATTATATGGAGATGGGCTGGTCCGGCTCTGGATGGATGGATCCGCTGCCGATGGA
>JALYPB010000173.1 GCA_030856585.1 Gemmatimonadota bacterium
CTTCGGTTATTGCGTGTTGTTCCCGATCGGCATCGCCTCATAGCGAGAGTGTTGGTCATCACGGCACGGTCCCTGCAATATCGCTAAAACGAAGTAGGCCCGCGTCGCTCCCGGGCGAATAGCTCAGCTGGTTCAGAGCGCCTGCCTTACACGCAGGATGTCGGGGGTTCGAATCCCTCTTCGCCCATCTGTACCCGTGTGCAAACGCGGGCTTGTTCCTGGCCGATAAGGCCCGTCCTGCTGGAGGTTGAGGAATGAATCTGTTGCGTCTGGCCGTTTTCGCGCTCGCCGGTGTGGCCACTACCGTACCGCTGGCCGCGCAAGGCATACCCCGTGGTTCCCGCACCCAAACGGTGAACAATACGGCGCCGCGACTCATGGTCGCTAATCCATTTGCCTTTGCCTCCGCCGACTCGGCGACAGCGGTCAAGATCGGGAGTGCTTCCCGGCAGCAGATGAAGGACCTCGCCGGCAAGAACTTCAACGTCGTTGAGCAGTCTCAGATGAACGACGCGCTGAAGCAATACGGATATCCGGTTGACGCCATTTTGAGCCCGCCACTGGCCACCACGCTGGCCAAAAACATTCAGGCCAGGGTCCTCGTCAGTGGGACGCTGTCGCGGGGAACCGGCGGGCGGGCGACCGTGACTGCCCGCCTCACCGGCGTCAACGACGATGCCGGCAACGTGGTCACCCTGTCTCAGCAACAGGGACAAAGCCTCGAGGATTTCGGCAAGAAGGTGGCTCAGGCGCTGGGGCCCGCAGTAAAGTCGCTGCCCGACGCCAAGGCCTGCGTAGACCAGCAGACCAGCAAGCCGGACAAGGCCGCGGATGCCGCGAACAAGGCGATCAAGACACTGCCGAATCATGGACTGGCTCAGTTCTGCCTGGCCCAGATCGCCAAGGTCCAGAAGAAGCCGGCCGAAGCCGTCAAGCACCTTCAGGCAGCGGTCAAGGGCGATCCTTTAAGCCTCCCGGCGTGGACTGCGCTGGGCGTGCATTATCAGGCCGTCAACGATACGGCCAAAACGCTGGATGCTTTCAAACAGATGCTCCGCGTCGCTCCAACCAACCAGGCGCTCCGAGAGAGGCTGTTCAAGTACTTCCTGGCATCCGGGCATCCGGAGACCGCGCGCGAGGTTGCCGACGAGGGCCTCAAGCTCGATCCTTACAACGCCGACCTCTACGACCTCAAGAGCAACGCCTGCCTCTTCCTGAGCGACTTCAAGTGCGCGGTGGATGCACTCGAGACGATGTACGCCACGGACTCGACCAAGGCCGATACGCTTTTCTTCACCAAGATCTCGGTGGCCGCCAAAGAGGGTGGAGATGCAACTCGGCTGGTCAAATGGGCTCAGATGGGATCCCGAAAGTATCCGGACAACCGTACCCTACTGAGTTACCTGAATGCCGGCTATGCCCTCTCTGGTTCCACGGACAGCCTGATCTCGGTCACCAACCGGATCATCGCCAGCGACACCACTGAGGCAGCCGTTGATGCTGCTTTGGGCGCGGCAAAGGCGCTTATCCTCCCGCCGGAGCCACCCTCGGCTACTGCTCCCGCTTCCTCGACTACAACTCCCGGTTCAACCAGAGATAGCGCCGCTCCTGCTGGAACGAAGCCGGACTCTGCCAAGCCGGCCGCGGCAGTCGGGGACACCTCCGGATTCACTCCCCGGTCGAAGGAGGCGCTTCCTTTCCTGGAGTTCGTGATCAAGCATGGCGACGCGACGCGCAAGGAACAGGCGGCCGCCCTGCTGTACACCGCTGCCGCTCCACTCCTCCAGGAGCCACAGGACCTCGAAGGCGCTGCAGAGCTGCTGCGGCTCGCGGTCCAGTCCTCCAATCCGACCGGGAAAGTGTACCCGGCGTCCAATTACCTCCTGGGCCTGGCCTCGCTGTTTCAGGTCCCGAAGATCGACCCCATAACCGAGAAAACGAAGTCGTGCGAGGGGGCCAGGCAGGAGCAAGCCCTCCTGGCCACGGCTGATTCGGGGCTGACTGCCGGGCGATCGGCCAACCCGCAAGCGGTCGACAAGAATCTCGGAATTGTGAAGCAGTACAACAAGCGCGTCGCCTCAATGGTGAAGGCGTACTGTAAGGGGAAGTGAGCTAATGGCTATGGGCTATGGGTCATGGGCTGCCCCGTGATCGTTTGACCCATAGCCCATAGCCCAGAGCCTCTATATATTCCGCCCTCCGTTCAGGGGGCTGTAGCTCAGCTTGGTTAGAGTGCCGCACTGTCACTGCGGAGGTCGCGGGTTCGAGCCCCGTCAGCCCCGCTCGCCCTGATAAAACCTTCACCCCGTCCGAAACGGACGGGGTGTTGTGTTTCGGCCAGTCAGAGGCGCCGATGCCCGATCAGAATTCAACGTTTCACCTGCCAGTCCTCCTGGCTCCGATTCTTGCGGCGGCCGCGGGAGCCACGCGCGCCGTAGACG
>JALYPB010000184.1 GCA_030856585.1 Gemmatimonadota bacterium
CCTGCTCCAGCTGGGTCGGGCGGGGATCAGGCGCGTCGTATTCCATCGCTTCGAGGATGCCCCCGCCTCGCTCCGGTCGGCACTCCAGGCGGAGCTCGACCAGAGCGCGTCCCAGCAGGTCATGCAGGCCCTGGGCGGGGCACTCCAGGAGCTGCCCCCGGAGCTGGTGGGGGCGCTGGAGAGCATGCTGCACGCCGGGGAGGACGCCCCTACCGTGACAGCCCTGGCCGAGCGGGCGCAGTTGACCCGCCGTACCTGCGAGCGTTGGTTTACCAAGCTGGGTCTACCGTCACCCCGCATGGTGATGGTGTTGACCCGGCTACTTTACGCTCACCGGCTCCTGCTCGAACCGGGCTACACCGTCGAGGACGTAGCGCTGAAGCTGGGGTACAGCAAGCCCAAAACATTACAGATGCACCTGCGTTCGGTATTTGGCCTTACGGCCGGCGAACTCCGCGTGTCGCTCTCCACTGAAGAGGCCTTGATGATCGTCACCGAGCGCTACCTGTCTCCTTTGAGCCAAGTCGCGTCGTGAGCTTCCGTATTCTCGTGGTAGACGATGAGCCATCCCTGCGCCGAACGCTGGAGCGGGCACTCACCAGCTTCGATTACCAGGTTGTCGTTGTGGCCGATCCCCACTCTGCGTACCTGATGCTGGATGAGTCGAGGTTCGATCTGGTCCTCCTCGATCTCAGGCTTCCCCAGATGGCGGGCGACACCTTCTTTCTCGCCATTGTCCGGCGGTGGCCCCGTCTGCTCGGCCGGGTCATCCTCATGAGTGGCGATCCACCATCCGCGCATCCCGATTGGCCCCCGGAGCTGGTAGCCTGTCCGATCCTGTCCAAACCTTTCACCCTCGACAGTCTGGGCGAGATGGTGAGGACGGTGCTGAGCCAGACGGAGGCGCGGTCGGACCGCCGCGAGGGGAACGGACACGGATGAGCACCGAATCTTCCTCCGATCCACTCACCACCCTGCGGGAGTACTCCGCCCTGGCGCCCTGGGGTCTCCGGGACTTGGCCGCGCTTGCCGGCGGGATTCTGGATGCGTCCGGCGTCGTCCCCGTCAACGCAGCGGCTCGGGCGAGGCCCAGTGAGCGTACCATCCGGTTCTACGTGGCTCGGGGCCTGGTAAGCCCGCCTGATGGACGCGGTACCGCGGCGGTGTATTCCTACCGTCACCTGCTACAGGTCCTGGCTATCAAGCTGCGCCAGATGGAGGGAGCCACCCTCGAGTCCATGGTGAAGGAGCTGGCCTCCCTGACCGGCGATCTCATCGAACGGCGGGCGGCAAGCGCCCTGGGCCCGGGGCTTCCGCCACCGAGCCAGCTGCCACTGCTCCGGACACCCGGAACTGGCCGCGGAAGAGTGGGACGGGCAGTCATGGCCTGGTTGACGCCGGTCGAGGGGATGTCGGCGGTGAGCTCCACCTGCCGGCGCATCGCGGTGGCTCCCGGAGTGGAAGTCCTGATCGATGAGCAACACCCGGCGTTGCGGCTCAACGGTGACAGCGCGGTCATCGCCGAGACGCTACGGCAGGCGCTGATGTCCGTCGTCGGGCTGGAGCCGGTAACCGTCCCCGATGATGCCGCGCCCGATGAAGGAGTGTGGAAGCAGTAGGTGGCCCAACGCCCATCACAGAGGATCCGACATGGGGACGATTGTACTGCTGGCCATCATTGCCGGCATCGTTTTGTGGATGGTCGGTGCCTACAACGGCCTCATCTCGCTCAAGAACCAGGTCGTCAACGGCTGGAAGCAGATTGATGTGCAGCTCAAGCGCCGTCATGACCTGATTCCCAATTTGGTGAACACCGTCAAGGGAGCGATGGACTTCGAGCGCTCCACGCTGGATGCGGTGATCTCGGCCCGGAATCGTGCCATAGGGGCCAGTGGCGTGCAGCAGACGGCCAGAGCGGAGGGGGAGCTGACCCAGGCGTTGGGACGCCTGTTTGCTCTCACCGAGGCGTACCCTGATCTCAAGGCGACCAACAACGTTGCCCAGTTGCAGGAGGAGCTTACCAGCACCGAGAACAAGATCGGCTTTGCCCGGCAGCTCTACAACGACGTGGCCACCCAGTACAACACGAAGCAGATGCAGTTTCCCACCAATCTCGTCGCCGGACTGGCGAAGGCCTCCCCCGCGGAGCTCTGGGAGATCGAGGATGCGGCTGAACGGGCCGTTCCCGTAGTCGATCTGTCGGCGAACAAACCCGGCGCGTGAGCGACGACGCCAACCTCTTTGCCCAGCAGGAATCCAACCGGCGGCGCTCCACCTGGCTGACCCTCGGGTTCGTCCTGTTCTTTGCCTGGGTCGGGTTCGGCGGTGATCTCGCCTTCTGGCTGCTGACCGCCGACGCCGCCCCTGGTTCCTACCGCCACGTCTTTCCCTTTATCGGCGTCTTCAGCGTTCTGTCAGCCGCCTTCATCTGCTGGTATTCGTGGCGCCATGGCGCCGAACGAGTGTTGTGGTCTACCGGAGCCTGGGAGCTGATCGAGCCAGCCACCCCGGAGCAGAAGCAGCTGATGAATGTGGTTGAAGAGATGGCGATTGCCTCCGGACTTCCGAAGCCCCGAGTCTGGGTCGTCCCCGACCCTGATCCCAACGCGTTCGCGACCGGCCGTGATCCCGCCACCGCGAGCGTGGCTGTCACCGAAGGACTCCTGGCCGCGCTTTCGCGCGACGAGCTACAGGCGGTGGTCGCTCACGAGATGGCGCACGTGCGGAATCTCGACATCCGGCTCATGACCCTCATGGCCGGGATGATCGGGGCGATCGCACTTATGTCCGATGGTATGGGGCGCATGCTGGGCCGAGGCAGCCGGGTGGGGCGTGGGTGGGGTGGGGGCAGAGGTGGAAAGGGCGGAAAGGGAAACCCGCTCGGCATCGTCATTCTGGTACTCTGGCTGCTGACGCTCGTGGTAGCACCGGTGATTTCCCGGATCCTCGCGATGGCGGTGAGCCGGAAGCGCGAGTATCTGGCCGATGCCACTGGAGCTCAGTTGACCCGAAACCCCATGGCCCTGGCTTCCGCCCTTGAAAAGCTGGAAGGCGCTACCGGTGCCACCGCCTCTGTCTCCCAGGGGGCGGCGCACCTCTGCATCGTAGATCCATCGCCCGGGTTGATGTCGTCGAAGGAGGGGTTCCTGGCCGACTTCGTCGCCTCGCACCCTCCAATCCGGCAGCGGATCATCAAATTGCGAGGCATGGCGTATCAGCAGGCTAAGCGGGAGACAGCCGGCGCACTATCTCCGCAGTAAAGGTTCCCGGGTCGAACGGCAATGGTACCACGTGGTCGGCTCCTGCCGCCGTTGCCGCCGTCCCATCGCCAGCCACGAGCGCCACCAGCAAGTACTCACGATCGTCCTGGGCCACGAATCCACCCAACGGGTGCGCCCCGGGTGTGCTGGCCCCACCAGCAATCACCACCGCCGTTACCCCGATACGCGACGCCGACGCCTGAAGATCGGTTACGCTTTGGCAGCGTTCGACCTGGAAGCCGGCTCCGCGCAAGAGAAGCGAGACGATCCGGACCAGATCCTCGTCAGGCAGGTGCAAGAGAGCGGTGCCGCGCTGCAGCAGCGATACCTCGTAGTCCTTCCGCTCCAGATCCACCATGCGGACCCCCCGCAGGTAGTCCTTGCTCCGGATCTCCCGGAGCTTACCGATCCGCTGCACGATGTCGCGGATGCGGCGTAGCGCCTGGCGGATATCCTCCAGACCCTGCTTCAGGGCCTCGGGGCGAGCGCCGGGATCGCTCAGCAGCAACTCCACGTCGGCAAAGGCCGCCATGAGGGGGTTGTTGATCTCATGGTGGAGCGTGACGGTCATCTCACCCACGGCCGCCAGCCGCTCTGCTCGAACCAGATCCTGTTCCGCTTCAGCCAGTGCCTTGCGCAGCTCGCGTCCCCGCCGCACCCGCTCGAGGATCTGGGGCAGCAGCTCGGTCAGTGCCGAGTCCTTGGCCAGATAGTCGTCGGCACCCCGCCGCAGCGCGGACGCCACCAGCGATTCGTTGCCGTGGCCGGTGACCAGTATGACAGCCGGCGGCTGAGGGCGGGTACGGATGGCATCGAGGACATCGAGGCCACTGGTGTCCGGTAGCTGCTGATCGAGGAGCACAATATCGATGCCGTCGAGGGAGGCCAGCGCGGCGCGCCCGGTTGCAACCTGGACCGCCGGCTGGTAGCCATTGGAGGCGAGGACATGTTGCACCAGCCGGCCCAGATCCGGGTCGTCATCCACCAGCAGGATCCGGGGCAGCGCGGGCTCAGCC
>JALYPB010000191.1 GCA_030856585.1 Gemmatimonadota bacterium
ACCGTGTCCCCTCGCATCGAACCCTGAAGACAGCCCAGGTATTCCAGCTGGGTCGGCCGGATGGTCCCCAGCATTCGCTCGAGTGTGGTCAGATCGGCGAGCTCGTCCCAATGCCGGTTGAACCGGCTAAACACGATATTCATGGAGTCGCGCGCGGCCTGGGTCAACAAGACCACGCTGGCGGGAGAGGCCCCAGGGTGCCCGGTAGCCGGCCGGTGCAGGCCGAGCAGCCCGAGGATTGCGAGGTACAGCCGGAATAGCATTAATAGGTCCGCAGGCTTGCGCGTATCGAAGCCACCAGCGGAGCCGGCGCCGAACAACGAGCGCGCTGCCGAGCCAGCAACTCCAGGAAGGCGCGGTCACAGCAGCAGGCTGGCTGGCACCGGGGGCATTGGCTCACATGCAACCGTACCACCTCGGCCTCTTCCGAACCCAGCTCCTCATCAAGATATTCCCACAGCAGCACCAGAACCGCTTCACATTCCATTCGTCTCATCCCGGGAAGGGTGTCGTCCGGGCACCCGGACGCTTCCACCAGAACAGGGGGACCCGGCGCCGGGTTCCGTGACCCGGGTACCTATCCGGAGGAACGCGTGACGAAACCAGGACGGCTCCTGACCCTGCTGGCGGTGCTGGCGTTTGCCGGCTTCCTGCTCTGGTCTACCCTCTCGTCCCAGCGGGTGGAGTGCACCGTCGTCGTAGCCTTCAACAACGCCCGGAACACCGCCACAGCCTCAGCCGCTTCCGAGACCGATGCCACCCGGGAGGCGCAGACTGCGGCATGCGGCCCGATCGCGAACGGCATGAACGAGTCGATCGCGTGCGGGCGGATTCCTCCCGTCAGCCGGCAGTGCCGGAGTCTTTAAAGGGAAAGCGTAAGCGGTAAGCGGGCCCCACTGGATCCCCCTCTCACCGCTCACGTTTCTTGTGGAGCATGCCTAAGTCCGCGTTCCCGCACCCCCTCGCCCTCCTGGTCGGCTGCGTGATGGTCGCCGCGGCCCTCACCTGGCTGCTGCCTGCCGGCAGGTACGAGCGGCGTGAGGATACGGCCACCGGCCGCAGCGTGGTGGTGCCCGGTACCTACCAGCAGGTGGCGCAGCAGCCGGTTGGCCCGTTCCAGGCCCTCGTCGCCGTACCCAAGGGAATAGTGGATGCGGCCTCGGTGATCGGATTGATTTTTCTGATCGGCGGGGCATTCACGGTGGTCGAGCGCACCGGTACGTTTGTCCGGCTGGTGCATGGCCTGGTCCGCCGGATGAGACGCCGTGGCATTCTCGTGATTCCGGTCGCCAGCATCGCATTCAGTCTGGGCGGGATCATGATGCAGATGCAGGAGGAGCTCATCGCCTTTGTGCCTGTCCTCCTACTGCTGGTCCGCCATCTCGGGTTCACCCCCGTGACGGCAGTGGCGATGAGCCTGGGCGCTGCTGCGGTCGGCGCGGCGTTCAGTCCGGTCAACCCCTTTCAGGTGATCATCGCCCAGAAGGTCGCCGAGCTCCCGCCGGCGTCAGGCCTGGGCTTTCGCCTGGCTTTTCTGGTTCCGGCGCTCAGCCTCTGGATTCTGGGCACCATGTATCATGCCCGGCGCACCCGTGTGCCCCCGGACTCGGCGGCAGCGGACGAGGAAGCCACGCTCGACGGGCGTGACCTCACGATACTCCTCGCGATACTCGCGGCATTTGGTACCTACATCTACGGTGCCCAGCGTCTTGGCTGGGAATTCAATGAGCTGGCCGCACTCTTCTTCGCGGTGGGAATACTGGCCGGATTGCTGGGGCGTCTGGGGATGGGGGGCACCACCGACGCCTTCGTGGATGGGTTCAGATCGATGACCCTCGCGGCGCTGCTGGTAGGGTTTGCCCGCGCGATCTATGTGGTGCTCAACGAGGGGCAGATCGTAGACACCATCGTTCATGGTCTGTTCACCCCCATAGCCCAGCTTCCTACCGTCCTGGCCGCGCTAGGGATGATGGCGGTACAGGGCGTGATCCATGTGCCGGTCCCGAGCACCAGCAGCCAGGCGGTGCTCACCTTGCCGCTCCTGGTGCCTCTCTCCGACCTGATTGGACTCTCCCGGCAGGTCACGGTTCTGGCCTACCAGTATGGCGCCGGGTTGTGCGAGATGATCACCCCGACCAATGGAGCGCTGATGGCGATGCTGGCGGCGGCGGGCGTGCGCTACGAGGACTGGCTCAAGTTCGTGATTCCACTGTACGCGGGGCTCATGGTGTTAGCGGCAACCGCGCTGGCCCTGGGTGTGGCTATAGGACTCAAGTGATGAACCAGCAGGCTCACATCACCCGCTGACGAGGCCCTCCAGTACCTTCAGATCCGCCAGGCCTACGTGACGGCCCTTTTCCTTCCCCCGCTCGAATGCAATGACCGTAGGGATTCCCCTGATCCCGAAGCGCGAGGCGGTGAGCGGGTTGGCCTCGGTGTCGAGCTTGACCACCAGAGCCTCTCCGGCTCGTTTTTGAGCCAGCTCGTCCAGCGTCGGCGCCATCGCCTTGCAGGGGCCGCACCAGTCGGCATAAAAATCGACCAGCACAGGAACGCTGGACCCTGCTATCGTTCGGTCAAAGTCCTTGTCCGTCACCTTCTGGGGCCGGTCGAGCCGGAACGGTTTGCCACACTTGGCGCACTTGGGCCCGGACGCGAGCCGCGTCAGATCCACCCGGTTGGCGGCGGAGCAGAAAGGACACTGCACAATTACCGGTCGAGCCGGTTGAGCGGTTGTAGTGGCCATGGCTAATAATTAGCCTCGCAGAAGTCCCAGGCAATATGGAAGTCGCCCTATCACGGTAGGGGAACGCGCACCTCCGGGCTGGGGATCACCTTCACAGACAGGAACAGCGGGCGTGGCATTAGTGTTGCTGGCGAAGGGATGGGAGTCTCCCATCGGGGAAGGTGGCAGATGAGTGAGCTGACGATTCGAGACATGGAGCAGGACGAAGACTTCGCCGCCTGGTTCTCCGAGATCCTGGAGCAGGAGGAGGATCCCAGCGGCTGGTCCAGCGCCCTCGATGAGCGCTATCTCATTTTAAGCAACGAGATCGGTGACTGGATCGGGGGGCTCCGGTTCTGGCTCCGCGGCGGGGTCGCCCACCTGGTTGATGTGGTGGTCCTGCCCCAGGAGCGGCACCGGGGCCACGCCCACCGGCTT
>JALYPB010000197.1 GCA_030856585.1 Gemmatimonadota bacterium
GTGCCGGCGACGTATTGCGGGTGGCGCAGAAGTATCTGCAACTGGCTCAACGAGCTGAGGGAGTGGTGCGCGGGAGCGGTATCAGCTCCCCAGCCGGCGGCTGATTACCTCGATTCCCTTGCTGACGTCAGCAGGAGCCCGGGCTATGATCTCGACCAGGCAGGCACCCTGGTCTGGGGCACAGTGCAGGACGATGTGTCCCTCCAGGCAGAGCAGGGCCACGGCAATCCCCCCCGCTCCTTCCCTGACCACCGGCGGCCCGAGCGAGGGCATCCCTACCGCACCGGCCGCGGCCACCACCAGACCGGAAAGGGCGAGGGTGTCTCGCAGGCGGGCCGGGTCCACCGAGGAGAATTCGAGCAGCTGGTGATTAAAGGTGGCCGTCACAGGAGCTCTCTACCGCTCAGGCCAGGGCCGGTGAGGCGGCAACTGCGTCGCGATAACCTTCCGGGACGCCGACATCGAAAAAACGGGCCGAGGTAATTACCCCGGCCAGGGCCTCGCGCCGGGCGAGACGCTGCAGCACGGGTACGTCATCGAGCTCCGCACCTCGGCCGAGTCCCCGGCCGACTTCCTCGAACTCGGCCAGCACCGTCCCCGGGAATGCCATCCGGCCGATCGGCGTGACCGCCACCTCGTCGCCCCCGGTGTCGAATCGTCCCGATCCCTTGTCCGCCACATCGATAATCCTGAGGGTGCCGTCTGGCGCTTTACGAACCTTTGCCCGGCCGGTGGCGCCCTTCGTCTGTGCGTCCTGGCGACTAATCTCGGTCAGCAGTAGTGTCGCCATGCCGGTGCTACGGTAGGGCGCCAGCACCGCGCTGGCCGGGTTGGCGCCGTGGAACAGGTTATCGGGCAGCAAGGCAATGAAGGGAGAGCCGGCGAGATTGTCCCGGGCCCGGAGGAGCGCATCGCCCAGGCCGCGCGGGTGGTCCTGGGCCACGAACTCGAGCTCCAGCGGACCCGGGTAGTTTCGAGCGGCGGCCTCGAGCATCGGTTTGTGGGGATTCGTGATGATGATGGCGCGCAGCAGGCCGGCGTCCGCGGCTTCGTCGAGAGCCCAGTAGAGCACCGGCTTGAGGCCGACCGGCAGCATTTCCTTGGGGAGCCAGCGGGTGATCGGGTGCAGCCGGGTGCCAAGGCCCCCGCAGGGAATCACCGCAGTATCGATCATCATGGAAGGACCCACATCACGAAGCAGGGCGGGGGCAGGAGACGGATCAGGGTATCTTGTACGCTCACCTTTGGGAGGGAGAAGCGTGTCCGAAGCTAGTCCCGCTCAGAAGGGCGAGCAAGGTCGGAAGGGGTGGACCGAGGCCGACCTGATGAGCGCTCTGCGGATCCCGCTCGCCGCGGCTTTCGTGCTGGTCTCACATACCGGATGGCGACTCGCCATCGTGGGTGCGGCCGCGCTCACCGATCTGCTCGACGGCCCGCTTGCCCGGCGGCGCGGCAGCTCGCCATACGGGCCGGTGCTCGACCCAATCGCCGACAAGGTGTTCATGGCAGCAGCGGTGGGGGTCGTGGCGTTTTCGGGCCGGCTTGCGCCGTACGAGATCGTTGGGGTTCTGCTGCGGGACATCGTCGCCACCCTGGCATTCTTCGCCACCTTTTTTTCCGATCAGCCCAGGGCCATTCCCGCCCGATGGAGCGGCAAGGCCGTGACCGTGGCACAGATCCTTACGCTCGTGGCATTTCTCGTCGGCTCGCCCTATCTCCGGCCCATCGCCTGGGCCACCACGATCATCGCCGTTATAGCTATTTGGGACTATCTGCGGGTGGCACCCCGGGCTCAGCGCAGGGTGGGGCACTGATGCAGGAGACCAAGAAGGTCGTCCTCACCTGGCAGGCGGGGGTGCGATTCAGCGGCGGTGCGCTGGAGGGTCCCTCAACGATCGTCGACGGCGATAACGACGCGGGTCCCGGTCCGATGTTGACCCTCCTGCTGGCCGCGGGATCGTGCAGCGGCTCCGACGTAGTAGTGATCCTGGAGAAGATGCGGGTCCAGCTGCGCCGGCTTCGGATCGACGTGACCGGGGTAAGGCGGGAGCAGGAGCCCCGGCGCTACATCGCGATCCATTTCGACTATCACGTGGCCGGGGAGGGGCTCGACCAGGCCAAAGCCACCCGGGCGATCGACCTGTCGCTCGAAAAGTACTGCTCCGTGGTCCATTCGCTCGCCCCCGACATCGCGATCACCTATGCCCTTACCCTGGGCTGAGCTGCTCCTGGCCGGGACCTGGATGGGGGCTACACCGCTCGCCGCCCAGCAGGGTAAAGAGCTGGGAGTACAACTGATAGCGACTGCCTCGGATCCGGCCCTGGCCGTTGCCGGGGTGTACGGTGCGGTGAGAACCTCAGCCCGCACCCGGGTTTCGGCGGCCGCTGGAGCCGGGGTGTCGTCTGGAGATCCGGCGTTCCGGGGAGAAGTGCTGGGACACTTCCTGCTGAGTCCCAACGAGGGGGAGGGCCCCGGACTCTATTTCGCCGGCGGGGTGGCCGCTGTTGAAGGTCCGGTCGACCGGGGCTACCTGGTCCTCACGGTGGGGCTGGAGGGGCGTCCTGCAGCCGCTTCCGGGTGGGCCATCGAGCTGGGGGTTGGAGGAGGAGTGCGGATGATGCTGGGGTATCGATGGCGGCGGAGTCAGACCCCCAGGAACCCCTGAAAGCAAAAACGCCCCGGGAAAGAAACCCGGGGCGCTTCGTCTATTCTCGGGCGGCTCAGGCCGCTCCGGACTCCACTGTATCGACTCGCCGTACGGGCTGGCAGTAGCGCTCGCCCAATAAACGGAGCTGGGTCTGCTCTTCTTCACTCAGACCTTCGTATCGGTCTGCGATGTATCCCATGGTGTCGTCGAACCAATCCTTCTGGTGTTCCGGCAGGGCGTCAATGACCCCGCAGCGGAGAATGTGACTGAACAGCTCGTCACGAGCCTGGGCGAAGGATGCCGCCTCAGGGGCACTCCGGGCTTTCTTCTTGTTCATGCACCATCCTTGTGCAACAGATTGCGGTTAATAACTTTGGCTGATCTAAACATAACCCCTTGCACCATTTGGTGCAATCGAGTCAGGAGCTGGGAGCTTGGAGTTGGAGTGGGGTTCTACCCCCAGTCCCGACCCCTCGCTTGCCACTCCGGACTCTGATTCCCGACTTACCCCTCCTAGCTCCCGACTCCAAGCTCCCGACTCATTATCTTTATCGGCCTGATTTACCCGAACTTGACCGAGGGCAGGGTTGTGTCCTCGAGGTATCCATGGCAGAGCATGATGAGGTATACGGTGAGGAACGGGCCATGCGGCTCGCGGCGCTCCTGCGAGCGCTCGCGGCCCGGATCCGGGAGTTGGACCAGGCCGGCCAGCTGCTCCGGGGCGGGCCGGAGCTGTTGCGCATGATGGGGGATGCCCGGAGCGAGCTGTTTCACTACGAGGTGCGCAGCACCTACGACACGCCTGAGGTTGCCGATAGCCGCCGTATCGTGGACGAGGCGCAGCACCAGGATTCCTTCCTGCCGGACGAACCGGAGGACGACGAGCCATGGCAGCGACGCAGACCGGAATGAAGCGCTTCTACAGTCTGTTCGCGATCATCGCGATCGCGGGGCTCGCCGTGCTCGGTTACCTGCTTACCCGGCCGGCGACCGTGAGCATTCCGGCGAACGTCACCGTCCAGGCCTCCGACACGTCTGGGTTCAAGGGCTATGTGAAGGGCGCGGCCACGGCCCCGGTCGAGATCACCGAGTACGCCGACTATCAGTGCCCATTCTGTCAAACGTTCGCCACGCTCCAGATGCCCACGATCGAGGAACGACTGATCAACACCGGCCGGCTCCGCTGGCGCTACCGTGACTTTCCCCTGGACCAGCACCCCTTTGCCGTGCTGGCGGCCCATTCGGCTGCCTGTGCCGACGAACAGGGGAAATACTGGGATCAACACCGCCGGATCTACGAGGGCCAGGGCGAATGGGCCGCTGCAGGGAACGCGACACCGATCTTTCGCAAGTACGCCGCCGCCGCGGGGGTCGACCTCGGGCGCTACGACGCCTGCATGCGGGCAGGAAAATTTGCCGGCCGGATCCAGGCCGATAAGAACGCGGGAGTCACGCTGGGCGTGAGCTCGACCCCAACCCTACTGGTGAACGGCCGGCTGTACCGGGGACGCTTCGATTCCGACGCGATAACTAAACTGGTGGACTCGCTGGCACGATCCTCCACCAAATGATCTATCGGATGAGCGCGGTGCTTTTGAGCCTCGTTGGGCTCTTCATCTCCGCGTACCTATATCTGTACAAGCTCGGAAAGATCGGCAGCCTTGCCTGCGGAACCGGAGGGTGCGAAACCGTTCAGCTCAGCCCATGGAGCAGCTTCGCGGGAGTTGACGTGGCGCTGATCGGGGTTCTGGGGTATGCGGGGCTTCTGGCGCTGACCCTGGCAGCGCTGCAGCCGGGGCTGTCCGGTCGCCGCTGGCCGGCCACGCTGCTGGCGATCATGGCAGGAATCGGAGTTCTCTTCACCGGATATCTGACCTACCTGGAGCTTTTCATCATTCACGCCATCTGCCGGTGGTGCGTAGCCTCTGGCTTCGTCATCCTGGCCATCTTGATCGTGGCGCTTCTCGATCTCCGCCGTTTGCCGCGCCGACAGGACCTCCTGAGTGTCGGCTGAAGCCAAAGCATCTTCAAGCGGTCGGTCGCTCGCCCTCCTCGCACTCGGCGCGCTTGGGGTGGTGTATGGCGACATCGGCACCAGCCCGCTCTACGCACTGAAGGAGTGCTTCAGCGGGCCGCACGGGGTACCGGTC
>JALYPB010000199.1 GCA_030856585.1 Gemmatimonadota bacterium
GTCACGGACGTGGTGTAGCCCCAGCAGATGATGATCTATGATCCCCTCTATCAGGTTGAAGAGCCCCCAGCCAAGAAGAAGCTGGCCGGTAAAGGCTTTGGGGCTCGGAAGAGCAGCATTCCGACGGGCGGCGTTCAGAAGCCAATAGACCCCGATTAGCGTACAGAGCCACACGGCCGCGTGGAAGAGGCCGTCCCAGATCATGTTTTGCCGCATGGCCTCCATCGTGGTCGGCGGCACCACCGCCGAGCCCATGTTATGCCACTGTAAAATCTGATGCAGGACAATGCCGTCTACGAAGCCGCCTAAGCCAATTCCCAGGGGGATACCAACCCGTTTCGATCTAACGAGCCCAGCGGAATCCATGTCAACCTCTTGGATAAAGGAATAGCTTACGAGTTTTCCCCCAAGATCAATGTTAGAATATTTTTCCAGCGGTGGACTGATCGAGTCGTGCTGACGGTCGTCAGGGACCAAATCCTATCAGGAAGACCTCGTGTAAGGGAGTGCCAATGAGCTTAGCAATAGATGTGGCAAAAGTGCGGGCGGTGCTCTTGCCCAACGCCGGATGGCTCGACATCAAAGTCGGCACCTTCGAGATCGATGCTTACGAGTTTCGTAACGATCAGAGAGTGATTCAATCCGGCGGGAACGGCGGAGTAAGCTCCGCCGGGTTCAGATTTCGGGATAATAGCAACAATCTGGTCTGCGGTCCCCTCTCGACCATCCTTGCAGTCCGCACTGTGGCGCCGACCCTTTAGTCCATTCCGCACGGTGTTGCCCGCGAGGCAACGTGGCGTCTTCCATTATTCATCCGGATGGCTAACGGGTATCCCCGCGAAAAATCGGTCGAGCCCGTTCGACTATGAAGCGAACCTGCTGCTCGAATCCCATGCTTGTGGTATCGAGATGGACGGCCTCCTCGGCCGGACGAAGCGGCGCCACTGTCCGCGTCGAGTCGGCGTGATCACGGGCGGCCAGGGCGGCCGCCTCGGCATCGAGATCCTGATCCTCGATTGCTGCCCCCCGCTGACTGATCCGGCGCCCGGCGCGCGCCTCCGGTGAAGCGGTGAGAAAGATCTTAAGATCAGCGTCGGGGAATACCACCGTACCGATGTCTCGCCCGTCGACCACCACATTCTGGCCCGCCCGCACCATGGCTCGGAGACGCGCGTTGATCCACTCGCGCACCACGGGGATGGCCGAGATGGCGGAGACCCGTGAAGTGACCTCCCCGGACCTGAGCTCCTCATCCACCGGCTCACCCTCAAGGTAGGCCGCGAAGCCCCCTCCGTCCGGCTGTAGCATCAACCCGCGGTCCTCAGCGGCCCGGAGGAGCGTTTCCGGCGCCAGATCGCGAGCCGGGTCGCCGCTCCGGATCCCGTGCCGGGACAGCTCGCGCAGTCCGACCAGGGTCATCCCGCGGTACAAGGAGCCCGAGTCGAGGTGGGCGAATCCCAGGGCATCCGCGACTGCCCGCGCAGTGCTCGATTTGCCCGAGGCCGAAGGCCCGTCGATAGCGATGACGCCACCGGAAAACTGAGACTCGATTGGCACGCTTGAGAGTAACTCGGCGCCAGGCGGGTGAGAAGCAGCGCTGGGAGGCGGCCCATTACCTTTGGCGCTGAACGGGGCACTGGGAACCAACTCAAAGGGGATGAATACGCCTTGCGGCACAAGATCTTCGTGGGCTACGTGGCGCTCATGG
Source organism: Gemmatimonadota bacterium (assembly GCA_030856585.1). Classification (GTDB taxonomy): domain Bacteria; phylum Gemmatimonadota; class Gemmatimonadetes; order Gemmatimonadales; family GWC2-71-9; genus CAVVWJ01. Next base: position 1,709 of record JALYPB010000199.1, read on the forward strand.
TACTGCTATTTCTGGCGCCGGTACCCTCCACTCATCTGGCGGAATCCAGTCACCTGGACAAGCTGGTCCATTTCGGCATTTTCCTCGTATTCGCCCTGCTCTTTCATGTAAATCGTGCGTCGAGTGTGTGGTGGGCACTCCTCACCGCCTTCACGTTCGCGGCGGCAATCGAGCTGGTGCAGTCGCTCCTCCCCTACCGGGACGGTGACCGCTGGGATTTCCTGGCCGGCGCAGCGGGGGCCACCTGTGGCACCGGTCTCATGCTCTGGTTCGCGGGGCAGGCTCGGCGCGTCGACGGGAGCTGATCCGCTTCAGCGTGTCGGGAAAGCCGGGAAAGCTCACGGCCGCACACGCCATATCGTCAATTGTGATTCGAGCTCCCTGCACCGTACCTAGCACCGCGAATGCCATGGCGAGCCGGTGGTCGGCCGCCGTTCGCACCCGGCCACTCGGCACACGATCGCTTCCGACAACCACGAGATCGTCGCCGGCTACCTCGGCCTCTGCCCCGACCGCCCGCAGGTTTTCCGCAATGAGCCCGAGCCGGTCGCTTTCCTTCACTCGAAGCTCTCCGACCTGTCGGAATGTGGTGATGCCCGATGCCCGGGAGGCGAGCACTGCGAGGAGTGGGATCTCATCGATCAGGCCCGGGATCTCTCCCGCCGACACCTCGGTCCCCCGTAGTGATGCGGGACGAACGACGAGGTCCCCTACCGGCTCTCCGAAGCTGTCGGCGCGGTTCTCCAACTGAATTGCGACCCCCATCCGTCGCAGGACATCCAGGAACCCGGTTCGGGTTGGGTTGATCCCGACCGCGGCGATCATGAGTTCGCCGGCCTGAGCCAGCGTGGCGGCCCCCACCAGAAACGCCGCGGACGAAGGATCTCCGGGCACCTGGACATCGAACGGCTCCAGATGTCCCCCCGGGGTGAAGTAGATCCACCCGTCATCCTCCGATACCCCGTACCCGAATGCCCGGAGCAACCGCTCGGTGTGGTCACGGGAACGGCCGTGCGGCTCTCGTAATGCGACATCAACTTCCCCGGCCATGCCCGCCAGCAGAATAGCGCTCTTGATCTGCGCGCTCGAGACCGGCATCTCGTAGCTGATCGGCCGCAGGCGCTCTCCTTTGACGGTGAGAGGCAGACCGTCTCCGTTTCCTTCAGTGAATCGGGCTCCCATGGACGCCAATGGGACCGTAACCCGGCGCATAGGGCGGCGGCGGAGCGAGCGATCGCCAGTCAGCGTGGCCGAGAACCGATGGGCGGATAGAAGGCCCAGCAGGAGCCGGGTGGTAGTGCCCGAGTTTCCACAGAAGAGCGGTCCTTCCGGGCGGCGGAATTTCCCGACGCCGCGCACCGTAACCGGCACGCCCGGTCGGAGCGGTGACAGCTCGGCCCCCAGCTGCCGGAGCACCCGCGCAGTCGAGCGGGCATCCAGGGAGGTGAGGGCACCTCCGATGTTGCTCGTGCCCCGCGCCAGCGCTGCCAGGAGCAGCACTCGATGGGTGATACTCTTGTCACCGGGGACACGTACGCTGCCCGCGACATTCACCGGTCGATCGCTTCGCGGAAGGTCTGGGCGGCGGCGAGGTAGGACCGAAGCCCTGGCGCATCTCCAGTGGCTAGAAGGCGCCTGAGCTCGGCCAGGTGTTCCTCTGTTCGCGACAGCGCCTCACTGACCGCGGGCTGGTTGTAGAGGAAAATGTCCACCCACATGTCGGGGTTGCTGGCGGCCAGACGGGTCGTATCTCTCGCGCCGGTGCCATAGGACACGCCCGCAAGTCCATGGTCGGCCAGGCTTCTGGCCAGCGCATACGCTACCGCTTGGGGCAAATGGCTGGTCCAGGCCAGCTGGCGATCGTGCTTCTCGGCGCTGATGAGGACCGGAGACGCCTGCATCGTGTATTGCCAGAAGCTGGCGATGCTCGCGGACGCGCGGTGACCTCCTGCCGTACCAGTCTCGCAGATATACACCACGCACCCGCGAAGGCGGTCCGGCCTGGCGGAGGAGAATCCCGACTCATGGGTACCAGCGAGCGGGTGCCCGCCGGCGAAACGGTCTCCCAGTCCCGCAGTCACGGCCTGCTGAACTACCGGACCCTTGATGCTGCACACATCAGTGAGAACCGCGCCGGATTCGAGCGATCCAGCGAGCTGGACAATCAGCTCCAACGTCGCACTCGGCGGAACCGCGAGCACCACCAGGTCCGCGCCGCGAACGGCGTCGAGCGGAGTATCCGCCAGATCGGTAATCGCCGAACCCTTCAGCGCCTGGATCCCCTCGGACCGGTCGGGCGAATAGCCGACCACGCGCTGGACACCCGCCAGACGGGCCTGCCAGGCCAGCGAGCCCCCAATGGCGCCGAGGCCGATCACCGCGAGAGAAGATGGGCGCACCTGCTCAGATCCTAAGGTACTGCCCACGTTGCCCGGGGCCAGCAAAGAGTGTACTGATTTGGCACCCGACTGGAGCGGGAGCATGCATGGCGAAGATCCTGATCGTGGAAGATAGTCCGGACAACATGAAGCTGTTTCGGACGATCCTCGGGCTCAAGGGCCACGAAGTGACCGGCCTCCCCGGGGGCGAAGGCCTGCTCGATGCCATCCTGCGGGGAACACCCGATCTGGTGCTGATGGACATTCAGCTGCCCGGGAAGGACGGCTTCGCCCTGCTTCAGGAGATCAGGTCCTCGCCGGGTGCGGGCAGCCGCGTGATCGCACTGACCGCTCACGCGATGACGGGAGACCGCGAGCGCGCCCTCGGTGCTGGTTTCGACGGCTACATCACCAAGCCGATCGATATCCGGAACTTCCCCGAGCAAATCCAGCGTGCCTTGCGGGGCGAGGCACCCGACGGGTAGCGCTGCGATCAGTTGTGCCGCAGCAGCATCAGTGAGTGCGGGGCCAGGGTTACCCGGCTTGCAGTGGCCTGAACCTGAGAGCCAGAGGTATCGATCACTTCGGTCCAGGTCCCTGGCCGGTCCAGACTGGGCAGCGTAAACGGCCTGGACCGCCCTCCACCGTTCAGCAGCAGCAGGATCGCGCCTGCGCCCCCCTCCGAAACACCGGTGCCGCCTCGAATCAGCATTCCCAGCAGATGGTTGCTTGAGTCTTCCCACTCGGCCTGGGTCATGGCCTGGCCATCGGGCCCTAACCAGGTGAGATCGTTCCCCGAGTGGAAGAACGTGCCGCGGCGCAGCAGCGGGGTCGCCGAACGAATGGCAAACACCTTTCGGGTGAACTCCAGAAGCTCCTGATTTTCCGGGGAGAGCACCCAGTCTATCCAGGTGAGCGGGCTATCCTGACAATACGCGTTGTTGTTGCCGCGCTGGGTGCGGCCCATCTCATCGCCGTGGGAGATCATGGGAACCCCCTGCGAGAACGCCAGGGTGGCAAGAAGATTTCGCTTGACCCGCTCTCGGATGTGCAGCGTGCGCAGCACGTCGGTGGGCCCCTCTACTCCCCAGTTGCGGCTGATATTGTGATTGCTGCCGTCGCGATTCTCCTCCCCGTTCGCCTCATTGTACTTTCTCTCGTAGCTGACCAGATCCTGAAGGGTGAATCCATCATGACAGGTCACGAAGTTGATGCTCGCCTGTGGGGGGCGCCCGCTGGCTTCGTAGAGATCGCTGCTGCCGGCAAGGCGGGAGGCAAGACTGCCCACCTGCCCCGTATCGCCCCGCCAGAAATGCCGCACGGTATCGCGGAACTTACCATTCCACTCGCTCCAGCCTGCGGGAAAGCGCCCAACCTGGTAGCCGTCGGGCCCCAGATCCCATGGCTCGGCGATGAGCTTGACTCCCGCGAGAACCGAATCCTGTCGCAAAAGTGAAAAGAATTCGCTGGCCGGGCTGAAACCCTTGTCGGTCCGGCCTAGAACCGGCGCGATGTCAAACCGGAACCCGTCCACGTGCATGTCCTGGACCCAGTACCGGAGGCTATCCAGCAGCAGCTTCAGCGTCGGAGGCTTTCGGGCATCCACGGTGTTGCCGCACCCGGTGAAATCGGTGTAGAGACGCGGAGTATCCGGGTGGGGCCAGTAGTAGGTGGCATTGTCGATCCCTCGAAACGAGAGCGTGGGCCCGAGGTGACTCCCCTCACCAGTATGGTTGTAGACCACGTCGAGCAGGACTTCGAGGCCCTCCCGATGGAGTTGCTTGACCATGGTCTTGAACTCGCTCACCTGGCGCCCCGGAGCGCCCCGGCTGGTTGCGTACCGCCCATCCGGCGCAAAGAATCCAATCGAGTTGTATCCCCAGTAATTGGTGAGTCCCTGCCCGGCCAGCCGCTGCTCCGCCGCGATGTGATGAACTGGCAGCAGCTCGAGCGCGGTGACGCCGAGACTCTTCAAGTGGCGGATGATGGGAGGAGTGGCCAGTGCCAGGTACGTACCCCGGAGCTCCTCCGGAATGTCCGGGTGAAGCTGGGTCATACCCTTGACATGGGCTTCATAGATCAGGGTTCTGTCCCATGGTGTTCGCGGCGGCGCATCATCTCCCCAGGCAAAGGCCGGGTCCACGACCAGGCTCTTCGGCATGGCACCGGCGCTGTCCTGGGGATCGGGAATCAGGTCGCGGTCGGGATCATTGCTTCGCAGCGGAAATCCGGACAGGGCATCGCTCCAGCGCATGCTGCCGCTGATGGCTCTGGCGTAGGGATCGAGAAGGAGCTTGGCGGGATTGAAGCGGTGACCCTGGGCGGGGGTGTGCGGTCCGTGCACCCGGTACCCGTAGGCCTGCCCAGGGTGTACGTCCGGCAGGTATGTGTGCCAGATGTCCTCGGTGCGCTGCAGCTCGACCCGCGCCGATTCGGCCGAATCCTCAGGCTGAGCAAACAGGCAAAGCTCCACCCGGGTGGCATGCCGGGAGAAGAGCGCGAAGTTGGTGCCCTCTCCCCCCCAGGTAGCGCCGAGAGGCGAGGGGGATCCATTGGTCCGCAACCTACGCGGACCGGTCGGGCCGATTCACCCGCGCGCTCCGGATTCGGCTGAGGCCACGGATTACGACTATCAAGTTGATGGCGGTCCAGACCACCGTGAAGGCGATCTTGACGCTATCCGAGGC
>JALYPB010000209.1 GCA_030856585.1 Gemmatimonadota bacterium
GCACGCCGGCCAGCCCCTGGACGGCCGCGCGCCGCAAGAGTCCCCGTACCCGAGGCGAGAAGAACGCCGCCGTCACCGCGACTGCCGCCGCGACCTTTGCTTCTGCAGTATCGTCACTCGCCATCTACCACCTCTTGAGGAAGAACTCTCGGGTCCACGTCGGCACGATCGGTTGAGGGGAGCGTTGCGGAAAGGCTAGCCTCATGCGCGCCTACCATGATCTGTGCGGCAAGCGCCGGCCCGATGATCCGCGTCACTCCACTTACCTCCAAGGTAATCGGGCCGCCGAACGGCGCGCGCGCCATCAGTTGCACTGTCGCACCGGGTCTGAGCCCCAGCTCGTCGAGGTAGCGCAACACGGCGGCGTCGCCCTTGCTTACCCGGGCAACCCGGGCCCGCTCGCCAACATCCAGCGCGCCGAGCGCGCGCTGCACCGGCATGTCCACGGTGCCATCGCGCGTCGGGATCGGCGCCCCGTGCGGGTCGGCGGCGGGCTCGCCAAGCGCCGCGGCTATGCGGTCAATCAACTCGTCCGAGGCCGCATGTTCAAGCCGCTCCGCCTCGTCGTGTACCCTGTCCCAGGGATAGTCGAGCGCCTGCGTGAGGTACGCCTCGATCAGGCGGTGCCGACGGATCGTGCGGAGCGCCGCGCGGCGGCCGGTCTCGGTGAGCGCGGCGCCGTGGTACCGCTCGTGGCTGACCAGCCCCTGCTCGGCGAGCCGGCGCACCATCCCGCTGACCGACGCCGACGCGACGCCCAAGCGCTGGGCGATATCGTTGGTCGCCGCGGCGCCGCTTCCCTGCTCAAGGTGGTAAATCGCCTTGAGATAATCCTCGACGGACGCAGTGAGGTGGGACGGCGGTGTGGTTGGCTCGGCAGTCATCGGGTGCTCCGTCCCGGCCGCGGTGCCCACGCGAGGCCCTCCCTCGTACCCGGAAGCGGGCCCGCGGGCGCCGCCCCCGCGCGAGCGCGCCGGATGCGTGCGCCACCGTCGCAACTCGCGCGCCATCCCGCCGCTCGGCCGGGTCGGCGCAACTGCAACCCGCGTCACTTGATTACCACGCCGGTCACGTAGAGAATCAGCATGCCGGTGAGGACACCGCCAAACGCCGCGAGTGGCCGCTCGCGCGTCGGTGCATTCTTCCAGACCATTTGGCGGCCGATCGCATACGCGACCTGGAACACGGCGCCGGCGCCGATGGCGAGAAACAACACGGCCAGCGGCGGCGAGGAGACCAGACCCCCCACCCACGCCCCGATAATGGCCGGCGCTCCGCCGATCAGGCCGAGCAGCACCAGCGTCCGGAGCGGGGGCTTGTCCTTAGCCAGCGGGACGACGATCCCTAGTCCCTCAGTGATGTTCTGGATGATGAACCCCACGACCAGGAATGTGCCTAGGGCCGCCGCCCCAACTGCGTAGGCCGCGCCGATGGCGAGTCCCTCACCCAGATTGTGCAGTCCGATTCCCACGGCGATCACCATGGCGAGGGCCGATCGCTGGCCGGCATGGTCGCGGCCCAGGCTACTTTGATGGCGACTGATTGCATCGAGCAGAAGCCAGGTGCCGACGATGCCGATGCCGACGATACCGACTCCCTGAAACGCGCCGCCGAGCTCACCGGCCACCTCGAGCGCCTCGGTGGTCGCGTCGAGTCCGAGGTACAGCAGCAAGCCGACGGTCGCCGCCATGAGGAAGAGCGTAGCGCCGGAGCCGAGTCGCTTGAGCGCTGGTAGCCAGAGCATGCCGAGGAGGACGGGGAGGACCCCAACATAGAGGCCGATGAGCGTGAAGCTCCAGAGCGTGTCCGTAGAAGCGCGCGGGGTCTCGGCCGCAACCGGGATAGAGGTGGTGAACGGAATCGAGCTGCTGGAGAGCAGTGAGATCTCGTACGCCTCGCCGTGAACCCAAGGGTAGTCTAGCGTTACGACGACGGACCCGAGCCGCGGAGCTGTTCGGTTGGGCGAGACGGCGAACGGCCAGATCGCATCATTGATGTTGACCTGGGCGATGGTCACAGGCTCGGGACTCGTGTTCCGCAAATGCAGCTCAATCTGGCCTGGACGCAGAATAGTACGTCCGAACTGGACCGACTCGATGGGCACGGCTGGAGCGACGTTCAACCCCGCGCCGTTGGTGGAGACGAAAAGCGCGATCACCCCGGCGAGTAGCACGAGTGGTGCGGCAACCAGGGCCACAGTACGAAGGCCGCGCTTCCGGGGAGGCGTCGGGGACGCGGTCGACGACGACGTGGGCACTGGCGAGGCGGGCTTTGTGGTGGTCGCCACGGGTGTCATGCCTCCACCTGAAAGATGCCCGTCCACCCCAACTCCGCGAATTCGGTTTTGTGCGCGTGGAACATGTACCGGCCCGGGTGCTTGAAGCTGAACTCGAGGATACCGCGCTGACCCTGCATCTGGGCGACGGTATCGGTGAACTCGGCCGGGGTCAGACTGGTGCCAGTCGGGTAGTAGTGGAAGAAGTTGGCGTGCAGGTGGAACGAGTTGCTCTGGTCGTACTCGAGCACGTTCACGAGGTATAGTCGCACCTGCTCGCCGACCCTCAGCTGAATCGGGTGTTTGTCGTAGTGGAACGGAATGCCGTTTACCATGTAGAAGTCGTTCGCCC
>JALYPB010000213.1 GCA_030856585.1 Gemmatimonadota bacterium
CCGGTGGGCCCAGGCCAACTGGCCCGAAGCGGCGGCGCGTTGGGGTCCCACAGAGCCGATCTCAACCGGCCGCTCGCTGCAGGATTACCGGGACCTGGTTCGACGGTTCGTCGTCGCGCCTGACTCGGTGGCACGTCCCCACGTCTTCATCGAGACCGATCAGCGCGGAGTTCTCGAGGTAGAGCTTTTCGGTCCGGAGGCGCCCCTCACGGTGGCCAACTTCCTTCGACTGGTGGACCGGCGCTTTTTCGACGGCAACCGCTGGCACCGCGTGGTACCCAACTTCGTGGTGCAGGATGGAGATCCCAGAGGGGACGGCTTCGGTGGCCCCGGAGGCGCCATACGCGACGAGATCAACCGCATGAGGTACGATACGAAGTCGATGCTGGGCATGGCCCTGTCGGGGCCGGACACGGGCTCCAGTCAGTGGTTCATCACTCTGAGTCCCCAGCCGCATCTGGACGGCACGTACACGGTGTTTGGCCGGGCCATCGGCAACGTCGGAGCACTGACCCGGATTACTCAGGGCGACCAGATCCGGACGGTACGGAGATGACGGACATGACGGAGATGGCGGAGAGGACGAGAAGCAAGAAACAAGCTCTGGTGGGTTTCGGGCGATGGATGGCGCGGTGCGTCGCCGTCCTTTCCGTCCTCTCCGTCTTCTCCGTCCCAGCAGACGCCCAGTTCTTCGCCTTCGGACAGAACAAGGTTCAGTACCGGAAGCTGGACTGGAAAATCATCCGGGGCCCGCACGTCGACCTCTATTACTACCCTGCCGAGGCAGAACTGGCACCGGCGGCGCTGGCCTACGCGGAGGCGAGTTACGACACCCTCGCACTCCAGTTCGGCCATGAGGTCGGCGCACGCATCCCGCTGATCGTGTATGCCTCCCACACCGATTTCGAGCAAACCAACATCCTGCCGTTTACGCCCCCCGAGGGACTGCTGGGCGTCACGGACTTCCTCAAGCGCCGGGTCGCGCTGCCCTTCCGGGGGAACTTCTCCGAGTTTCGGCATACCTTGCGTCACGAGATGGTGCACGCGTTCCAGCTCGATCTCCAGTCGGAGAGCTACAACCAGGCACCGCGATCGGGGCGGTTTGCGTTTCCGCTCTGGTGGACCGAAGGATTGGCGGAGCTCTGGTCGGGAGGCGAAGACGCCAGAGACATGATGGTGCTGCGAGACATCACCTTCACTGGACGCCTGCCGCAGCTGCGTCAGCTCACCTATGTCACCAGCGGGATCGTGTATCCGCTCGGCGGCCGCATTCACCGCTGGCTGGCCGATACCTATGGCGACTGGCGGGTGGCCACCATGTACAAAGAGCTCAACCGCTACGACACCTTCGAGGACGCCGTCCACGCTACTTACGGACGCTCGCTCGATCAGTTGAGCGAAGAGTTCCAATTGGCCATGCGCCGCGACTTCTACCCCTCGATCGATAGTCTGGCTCCGCTCGCCGTGTTGGGACGCGAGATCACCCGGCTCGCGATCAAGCCTGCATTCCTGCCCGACAGCGGCGCGCGAGACACTGAGGCCGGGTATACGGGCGAGGTGCTGTTCACATCCCCGGCGACCGGTTACGCCACGATCTACCGCAAGAGGCTGGGGGGCGGCAAACCCCGCAAGGTTCTGGTTGGAGGCCGGACCGCAGATCTGGAGGCCTTCCACCCGTTCGATTCGCGCATGGATGCATCGAGGCCTGGGTTTCTGCTCCTGGCCGCGCGGTACGGCGACCGGGACGCGCTGGTGATCTGGGACCTGAAGAAGGGAAAGCTGGCGGGCAGATACCAGTTCGATCGTCTGAATTCGATTCTTTCCCCAATGTGGATGCCGGACCGGCAGAGCATTGTGTTCAGCGGGCTGTCCGAGAGTGGAGTCTCGGATCTTTACCGAGTCAGGCTGCCCCAGGGAACGCTCGAGCCCCTGACTCACGAGCGGTTTCAGGACCTCGATCCCAGTCCCCACCCTGACGGCCGGCGACTGGTCTTTGCCTCTGATCGGACCGCCGGTGGACTGGACGGGGCGGTGAACCTGTTTCTGCTGGACCTGCGCAGCGGAACTGTCTCCCAGCTTACCCGCGGCACCTGGGTGGACGAAACGCCCTCCTGGGGTCCGGATGGCCGCGTCTACTTCACCTCGAACCGCGACGGCGTGCTCAACGTGTTCTCGGTGGACACCCTGGGTCAGGGACGTCGCGAGACATCGGCATGGAGCGGGGCTTTCGACGCCGTGCCCCTCCCGGACAGCACCGGGCTCCTGATCGGCGGGTTTCACGATCTCAGCTGGAATCTCTACCGCTATCCCGTAGACTCCGCAGCCCGGCAGCAGCGGTTCTCCATCGATTCCGGCGCCCCCCCGGCGCAGTGGACGTGGGGCACCCGGGGCGACACGGCCGCGGGCCTGAAGGCAGAAGAACCCTACCGTCGGCGACTCACGCTCGATGTGGCGGCAGGAGACGCGGTATTCATACCGGGGTACGGCGGAGCGCAGGGGATTGCCTTCCTGATGAGCGACCTGCTCGGCGACAATCTCATCTTTGGCTCCATCGGCTCCTTCCACGGCCGCCGCCTCGGCAGCGTTTTCGAGAACATCAACGCCAGCGCGGTGTATCTGAACCGCCAGCGGCGACTCAACTGGGGAGTGGGGGCGTTCCGCACCAAGGGACGGAACTTCGAGGGCGACAACGTGGTGGCCTACAACGAGACCGCGATTGGGGGCCTCGCTCTCCTTCGCTACCCGCTGAGTCGTTTCAGCCGGATCGAGGGCACCGTGGTGGTGGAGCACTCCAACCGGGTCGATTTCACCCTGCCGGTGGATGAGCCGCGCCGTATCGGTTGGCTCGCGTCGCACTACCTGAGCTACGTGCACGACAACTCGCTCTGGATCTCCTCCGGACCCATCGACGGAACCAGGTTCAGCCTCACCGGCGGGATCTCGAGCGACTTCACCAACAGCCGCTTCGACAGTTACCTCCTGAGCGGCGACTGGCGCCGCTACTTCAGGACAGGAAGGCGCAGCACCTACGCTGTGCGGGCGCTGGGATTCTATAGCGGGGGAGACCGGCCCCGGCGAATCAACATCGGCGGCACACTGGGTTTGCGCGGCTATCCGCAATTCGGGTACATCCTTGGATCGCACGCGTTCATGGTGAACCAGGAGCTGCGCTTCCCTGTGCTCACCCATTTCACTCTGGGCACTCCGTTCGGCGACGTCGACTTTCCCGAGATACAGGGCGCTCTTTTCGCCGACGTCGGAAAGGCCACCTTCCCAACCACCGACCGCGCCCTGCTGGGCAGTTATGGGTTGAGCTTTCGGCTTGCCATCGCACCTCTCGCCGTGCTGCGGCTGGATCTCGGCCGTCGTTTCACCGATGACAATTACATCGGGTACAGCCTCAACGGCGAGCAGAAGAGACCCGGATTCCTCAGCTTCTTTTTCGGTTATAACTACTGATGGCACAATATCTTCGGCTTGACCGGCCCGTTCTCCTGGCCTATCTTGGCCTGGTTGGGGCGGCCTGCCGGAGCGCACCGGGGCCGGTCATTCCGGAGGCGGCCGTGCCGGTCAGCCGGGAGCAGGTGGCTGAATGGGTTGCTTCCACGATCCCGAATGAAAGCCGGCTGCATCGCTTCAAATGGCTGTTTCAGGACGAGCGAGGCAGCCTGGGTGGTCGCGGCAGCGCCCGGATCGTGCCACCCGACTCACTCCGATTCGATGTGGCGGGTCCGTTCGGGAGCGGTGCGGCTTCCGCGGTGGTGATTGGAGATCGCGCGGTCTGGACCGACCCGCCCGACGTCATCGCACGGCTTGTCCCCAACTACCCCCTGATGTGGGCCATGTTCGGAGTCGCCCGATTGCCCGCTGAGGGAGTCACGTTGCGGGGACTCTCACGGGACTCGATCACCGCCTGGCAGTATGCCGGCGCCACAGATACCGTCGAGTACGCACGTACCGCTGGAAATCCGGTGCGGTTCGTGGCAGTAGTGCGCCAGCGCGGCAAGCTGATCGGCCGGGCTGAGACGACGCTACAGCCGAATGGCGTTCCTCTTAAGGCGCGGCTGACGGTGCCGAGTGCGCCGGCAAAGCTCGACCTGAACTTTCTCTCGACCACACGGGCCACCTTTGCGCCTGAAATCTGGCTTCCTCGTAATCCTTAGTACGCTGGCGCTGGGCGGCTGCCTCTACGGATTCGCGGGTGGCGGCCTACCCCCCTCGATCAAGACGGTCGCGGTCTTGCCGTTCGATAACCAGACTCCCGAGCCTACGCTCACCCAGGAGATTTCGCGGGCGGTGCGGGAAGCAGTGGAACGGCGGCTCGGGCTGAGGCAGTCGGCGGAGTCGCAGGCCGACGCCGTGGTCCGCGGGTCCATCACCCGCTACGAGCCCGATCTCCCAGTGGCCTACCAGGCCGGTGAAGACCGGGAGGTCAACGTTACCAAGCGGCAGGTTCAGATCTCGGTGAACGTGGAGATACTCGACCAGAAACAGGGCAAGCCGATCTGGCAACGGAACCTTCTCGTAAAGGGCGATTACGACCCTGGTCGAGAAGCCGACGGCCGCCGGAAAGCTCTCGAGGATCTGGTAGTGAATATCGTGGAGGGGGCCCAATCCCAATGGTGATCCGCTACGACGAGCTGCTCAATGTCATTCAGCGTCGGCTCGCCGAGCAAGCACAGGCCCTCCTCCCCCGCGCGGCTCCACGGTTCCGGATCACCCGGGGTGGTCGCCCCAACCGGATTGTGATCGAAACCGAATACACCGACCAGGTCCAGAGGCCACTCTTTAAGCACGAATTCGTCCCCCGGCCCTGGGCCGGGGAGCCGCTCTAGCCTCCGCCATGCACGACCTTTCCATTCCCACCCTGTTCCTGGTGCTGGCGGCCATGCTGGTGGGTGCCAAGCTCCTCGGCGAGCTGGCCGAGAGGTTCGGCCAGCCCGCCGTGCTGGGCGAGCTGGTCGCCGGCGTTCTCCTGGGCAGCAGCGTGCTGGGCATCGTCCCCACCGACGGCACCGGAGCGGAGATCATCCACCTGCTCGCCGAACTCGGGGTCGTGCTCCTGCTGTTCGAGATCGGCCTGGAGACCGACCTCAAGGAAATGTTTCGGGTCGGCACCGCATCGCTCTCGGTAGCCGCTGTTGGCGTGGCGCTTCCGTTCGCGCTTGGTTTTGCCTATTGGGCCTATCTGCCCCACGCGGCCAGCGGCACACCGAACCTTACGATGGCGGCCATTTTCGTGGGGGCTACCCTGACGGCCACCTCTGTGGGCATCACTGCTCGAGTGCTGTCCGATCTCGGGCAGATGCGCACCCAGGAGGCCAAGATCATCATCGGGGCCGCCATCATTGATGACGTCCTCGGCCTGGTGATCCTTACCGTGGTCTCCGGCCTTGCGGCCGGCGCCTCGGTGGAAGCGCTCGGAATTCTCAAAGTCTTCGCCGTAGCGGTCGGCTTTCTCGTAGTCGCCGTGCTGGTGGGGCGG
>JALYPB010000222.1 GCA_030856585.1 Gemmatimonadota bacterium
CGGGAGTACCGCTCCACCTATCGTGATTCGGTGGTGGCGTCGGAGCGCGTGGTGGAAGGTCAGTGGTCGCAGGCCGCGCAGTCACCACCCCGGATATCGGTCGAGCATGATCTGGCCGCTGAGCTCGGCGTCACGGTGGGCGACGAGATTGTCTGGGACGTGCAGGGCGTTCCGGTGATCACCCGGGTGGGCAGCCTCCGTGAGGTGAACTGGGCCCGCTTCGAGCCCAACTTCTTCGTGGTGTTCGGGCCCGGTGTGCTGGAGGCCGCGCCACAGAGTCTTGTGACCCTCACCCGGATTCCCGACCCGGCAGCGCGGGGACGGTTCCAACGCCGTCTGGCCGAGCACTTCGCCAACGTCTCTACCCTGGATCTGTCTCTGTTGCAGGAGGCACTCGAGCGATTGGTCGAGCGGGTCGTGCTGGCCATCCGCTTCATGGCGCTGTTCAGTCTCGGCGTCGGAGTACTGGTGCTGGTCGGCGCTCTTGCCACCAGCCGCTTCCAGCGGGTGCGAGAGGGGGCACTGCTGAGGACGCTAGGCGCAACACGGGGGCAGGTATTTCGGGTGGTACTGGCCGAGTATCTCTCGCTGGGACTGCTGGCGGCAGCGGTCGCGCTGGCACTGGCCAGCGGCGCCGGGTGGGCCATCGCGCGGTTCGTGTTCGAGGGCAGTTTCGCATTACCGGCACTCCAGATGGCCGCGCTCACTCTCACGGTCGTCGCACTCACCGTCATAGTCGGCCTGGCAAATAGCCGGGATGTCGTGCGGCGGGCACCGCTGGAGGTCCTACGCGACGAATAGGCAATGGCTTACCGCCCTACCGCCTGACCGCCTGACCGCTCTACATTCCCGCGGTCTCTACCGCTGAGGACTCAAATCGAATGCTTCCAATCGACCTGACCGGAAAGCGTGCCCTCGTCGCCGGCGTCTCGGACGACGGCGGTTTCGGATTCGCCATAGCGAAGGCCCTGGCCGAGGCGGGTGCCACGATCTGCCTCGGTAGCTGGCCTCCCGCGCTGGGCATCTTTACCAAGCTGCTCGAGCGTGGAAAGATGGACGCGTCGATGCAACTGTCCGATGGGCGGAGGCTGGAGTTCGAACGGATCTACCCCCTCGACGCGGCTTTCGACACCCTGGCCGAAGCGCCCGCCGAAGTCCGGGAGAACAAGCGATACAAGGAAGTAGGCGACTTCAGCATCGCGGGAATGGCAACGCGCCTGCGGAGCGACTTCGGCGAATCCTGCCTCGATGTTGTGATACACAGTCTGGCCAACGCACCCGAGGTCAAGTCGCCATTGGTGGACACCTCGCGGCAGGGGTACCTGTCCGCCATCAGCGTGAGCGCCTACAGCAATGTTTCGCTGGTGCGCCACCTCTCACCCCTTATGCGCGAGGGTGGGTCGTTTCTCTCATTGACCTATATGGCAGGGGAGCGGGTCATTCCGGGCTACGGCGGCGGCATGTCCACCGCAAAGGCGGCGCTCGAGGCCGACACCCGGACGCTCGCGTTCGAAGCAGGCCGTCGCTGGGGAGTGCGGGTCAACGCCATCTCGGCCGGCCCGTGGGCATCCCGGGCCGCAAGCGCCATCGGTTTCATCGATATGATGATCAAGTACACCGCCAGCAACTCTCCCCTTCCCCGCCCCATCGACGCGGAAGACGTGGGTAGCACGGCGGCGTTCCTGAGCAGCCCGTTGGCACGCTCAATCACCGGCAGTGTGGTGTACGTGGACAACGGCTACCACGCCATGGGCATGGCGGTAAACCCGGAAAAGTAGTGGGCATCGAGGAGCGCGATCCACATGGCTGACTTCTTGTCCGAGGCCGATGGACCGATCCACCGGCTCACCATCAACGTGCCTGCCCGGCGAAACGCGCTCACGCCGAGCCTTGCGCGCGCGCTGGCCCAGCAGATCGATGCGCTCGGGGAGGTCGGAGAAACCCGAGTCATCCTTCTCTCGGGCGCCGGTGGGCACTTCTGCGCCGGACTGGACCTTCACTGGCTCCGGTCTCTCGGCGCGACCCCCAAGGTGGCGGACCTCCAGCACGGCCTCGGTGACTTTCAATCGGTGGTCATCGCGATTGTGCGCTGCCCGGTGCCCGTACTCGCTGTCGTGCAGGGTACAGCCGCCGGGTTCGGGTTCGATCTGGCCCTGGCCTGCGACATGCGCCTTGCGGGCTCCAGTGCCACCTTCACCTCGGCGTTCGCCCGGATCGGATTAGTGCCCGACGGGGGATCCACCTTCACCCTGCCTCGCCTGGTCGGCGTCGGGCGCGCGATGCGGGTGCTGATGACCGGCGAGACCCTCGACGCCATGGCGGCGCTCTCGGTCGGGATGGTGGAAGAGGTGGCTGAGGATTCCAGCCTGGACTCAGCCGTGCGGCGGACGGTGAACGCGCTGCTCGAGTCCTCCGGCCCCAGCATTCGCAGCATCAAGCGTCTCACGCGAGCACCCGAAGTAGGGGCTCTGGAGCAGGCGCTCTCCACTGAGGGAGCAGCCCAGCTCCAGGCCTTGCAGAGTCCCGAATTTCGCGCCCGCCTGGAAGCGTTTGCCGCCCGCCTCGCCTCGCGCGGACAGCCCGCGTGAGCCAGGCACCGGGCAATGTGTTTCGGCCCGACCTTCTGCGCGGCCGGGTAGCGCTGGTGACCGGCGGCGGAACCGGCATTGGCTTTGGCATCACCGCCGCCCTGGCAGCTGCGGGCGCCGAGGTAGTGATCGCGAGCCGTAAGCCGGAGCATCTCGGGTCTGCCGCCGAGCGCCTCCGCAGTGGCGGCGCCAAGATCAGTACAGTGGAAGTCAATGTCCGCGAGCCGGAGTCGGTGGCCCGGATGATGGGGCAGGTGGAAGAGCAGCACGGGCGGCTGGACGTCCTGGTCAACAATGCGGCGGGCAACTTCTATGCACCGAGCGCCACCCTCAGCCCCAACGCCTGGCGGGCGGTGGTGGAAACCGATCTGTACGGCACCTTTTACTGTTGCCAGGCCGCGTACCCGCTGCTCAAGGCTCATGGTGGCGGGCGGATAATTTCGATCTCCATGACGCTGCACTATCGCGGCTGGCCGTTAATGGCTCATGCCACGGCAGCGAAGGCGGGAGTCGACGCGCTCACCCGCACGCTGGCCCTTGAATGGGCCAAGGACAAGATCACGGTCAACGCTGTGGCCCCGGGCCCGATTCCCACCGAGGGCGTCAGGAAGGCATTCACCCCGCCTGGCAGTGATGCTCCCGACCTGTTCGGCATGGAGAAGTACGCGGCAGAATCGATTCCGCTCGGCCGCTGGGGAACACCCGAGGATATCGGGCAGACTGTGACCTTCCTTGCCAGCCCCGCGGGAGATTGGATCACGGGCGCGAT
>JALYPB010000233.1 GCA_030856585.1 Gemmatimonadota bacterium
AGCCGCTCCCGAATCATCGCCTCGTACCGAGGCATGCGGGTGAGCCAAATCGCCATCCGCTCACGGCCACGCCCCTGGAAGAAATCGAGGTAGTAGCGAACCCGGTCGTGACTGTTGAACGTTTCCACGTCGATGTCCCAGGTGACCGCGGCGGCGAGCTCTTCGTCACCGCCTGGAACCACGGCCGCAGCACGCGCGTCACCAGCCTTCACCTCAGCGTCGTCGCCCTCGGGATGGGCATCGGCCAGCTCCTCCAGCACCGCTTCATCGGCGATTGAGTCCGCCGCGACTTTCAGCTCCGCGAGCGTGTCGGCAACGAGCAGCGCTGAGTCTACCGGCGTCTGAGCCACAGGGTCGGCATCTGACTCCGGACTGAGGTCCGAGCGAGGATCAGAGGCTGGGTTGCCCGTAAGTGGAGAGGGAGCTGCGGCCGGCCTGACTGGAGGGGCGGTGCCAGGCCCTCCGCATCCGAGAACGAGAACCAGGACCAGAGACAGCCGGCAGCATTGGGACACGGGCATGGATACCTCACTGTGTGCAGCCCACGAGGCGTTGGCGGCACCTTCGGAAAGACTTCGGGTGGAGTTACTCCACCTAGAGTGACGTGCAAACCGCCGGACCAGAGGCAGACTGAGGCAAGCCGGGCCGGCAGGAGGGCTTAGAGCCTGCGTGCCCCGGGGACTGTGAAGGGCAGAGTGGCTGCTCTTAACGCATGAAAAGACGGTTGCCGAGGATCCGGTTGGTCGCGTTCAGTACCGCGAGAGCCGCCCCTCGAGGAGTGTCGGCCTCGGTCAGATAGGAGCCGACGACCCTGGTTCCGCTGCCTTCGCCATGCACAGCGAGCGAGACGATCACCACAGTGGCATCGAACGCCCGCACCGCCTTCACGCCGAGGAGCTCGAAGCTCAGCCCCCCGTCCTTCACCGCCTGCCCGAGGGCAATGACACACGCCTGGGCTGAACAGCGAAGCTCGCCGGCCTGCGATGCCAGCCCCTCGCCCTCCCCGGTAAACTGCTCCGAATCTCTCCAGGTCAATCCCACGCGCGCGCGGCAGCGGCCATTGGGCAACCGGTCGAGCGTGAATTCGGCGAATCGGAGCCGCTCGGGAAGAGGGTCTAGCGCTGACATTAGGGTCCTTGAGCAGGCCAGAATTCAATGAGAAATGCAGTGACCAGACGGGCAAAGCCCATGCCAGTCAGGCCAGCAGCTGCGACAGCATGGCTAGGAGATCGTCGTTGGAAACGCGGTCCGCCTGCGCAAACAGGGCCGCCTTGGAGGATGAGGAGAGCGGGTACGGCGCCCAGACGGACCGCTGACCCGGATCCGCGCCGCGGAATGAAAAGACGAGGTTCCAATGGGGCGAGTCTGGCCGCCGCTCCGCGGCTATCGAGACGTTCCAGCGGCGGTCAGCGTGGTCGAGGACTCTCCAGGCCATGCCGGCCTCCAGCGTATGAGAAGTTGGTGGCCAATTATGGGCGGTGTCGGGGAATCAGGTCAAGAGTCTTTCAGCCCGCGCATCCTCGGCCGTATTCACGTCACGCAGCATGGGTAGCTCGTGCCACACCGCGCTGATCCGAGCCAGTCGCACCCGCGTCTCGGCCAAGACGCGGTTGGTGCCCCAGGGCATCGCCGTAAAAATATCGGGTAATGGGGTCCGTCCCCCAATCAGATAAAAGCCGCCGTCGTGGGTCGGTCCGATGACAACAGCTGCGCGCTCGAGATCGGTGGAGGCCTGGCGCAAGACGCTCGGGGTGATGGCAGGGCAGTCGGCGCAGACCGCCATCCATGGATGGCCTCGGGGCACCGCGCGCGCGGTGGCGGCCAGTCGCGCGCCCAGATCGCCCGCGACCTGAGGTCGAAACTCCCACGCGTCGCCCAGCCAGAACTGCATCTCCGCCAGCGACTCCGGCGGCGTGAACCAGATGATCGTGTCGAGGCCGGCCGCGCGCACCGCGGCAAGCACCCGTCCGGTCATCACCCGATAGAGCCTGAGCGCATGACGGTCTCCCACCTCGGCGGCGAGCCGGGCCTTGACCATGCCGAGCCGGGGTGCCTTGAGCAGAATGGCGAGGGGTGGAGTCACTGCGTCCTGCGCGGCCGCAGCGGGTGCGGCGCTCTACCGAGGGTCTGGGCGACCGCCGGTACCGTCGTAATCAGCTCCGCACGAGCGCCTGGAAGCGGGCACGAAGGTCGCGGGTAATCGGCCCCTGTTTGCCGGACCCGATTATCCGGCCGTCCAGCTGCCGGATGGCGACGATTTCACTCGCGGTGCCGGTGAAGAACGCCTCATCGGCGGTATACAGATCGTATCGATTGAGGATCGACTCTTCGACTTCGTGCCCCGCCTTCCGGGCCAGCTCGATGACGGTGTCGCGAGTGACGCCCTTCAGGATGCCGGCGTAAGGCGGCGGCGTGCGGAGCCGGCCGTCCTTCGCCACGAAGACGTTCTGCCCTGACCCTTCGGCCACCGCTCCCGCGCTGTCGAGCATCAGAACTTCGTCGGCACCCGCGTGGATGCCTTCCACCTTGGCCATGATGTGGGCCAGATAATTGAGCGACTTGACCCGGGGCGAGAGCGATTCGCGCTGCGGGATCGGGGTGCCCGCCGTGATCACGTTCAGGCCGGTCTCATACACCTGCTCCGGCCAGAGCTTGATGGTGTCCACAATGATGATGACCGAAGGCTTGGGACACTTCCGTGGGTCGAGCCCCAGGTCGCCGGGGCCACGGGTGATGACGTGGCGGACGTAGGCTTCCGCGATGCCGGACCGGCGTACGGCTTCGCGGGTGACGCTGATCAGCTCTTTCTTCTCCATCGGAATGGTGAGCCAGATCGCCTTGGCCGAGTCGTAGAGCCGGTCGAGATGATCGTCCAGGCGGAAAATCTTTCCACCGTACACCCGGATCCCCTCGAAGACACCATCGCCGTAGAGCAATCCATGATCGTAGACCGAGACCATTGCAGTACTGCGATCGCACCATTCCCCATCGAGCCAGATGACCGGGGTGCCGGATCCCTGTGCCGGAGGACTGACTTTGGCTTTGGCGCTGGTTGTCATGATCTCGAATGTAAGCCGGGGT
>JALYPB010000248.1 GCA_030856585.1 Gemmatimonadota bacterium
CCTCCATGTGATCTCCGGGGCGAAAATCGTCGACCTCCCCCGCCATACGGGACTTGAAGATCGAGGGATCGAACCGGGTGATGCAGCGAACCGCCGATTCCCGCCGCTGAAGACCCTGCCACAGCCCCTCTACCCCGAGACCGATTGGCGTTATGGCGCCGATACCGGTGATTACTACTCTGCGCTGCTCCATGAGATCTCCAAAAGGGCGGTAAGGCGGTACGGCGGTACGGCGGTAACTTCCGCCTCGGCCCTGCGCCCTTCCCACCGTACGCTGATACCCTACCGCCTTACCGCCCTACCGCCTCTTCCACGTACTTCGCGATTCCGGCCAGCGTTCGTGACGCGATGCCGTGAATGAACACCGGGCCGATCACCCGGTCCGCCGCCCACCGGCCTACCAGGGGCCACCGCGGTCCGGACCATTCATGCACGATAGTCACTCCGGTTCCGTTTTCGATCGGCTGAATCTGCCAGACCACGTCCATGCCGGTGGTGATGCCGCGCACGTGCCGGTAGTACACCGCCATGCCGGCCTGGTCCACGGTCATCTCCGAAACCCACCAGGTCGGGTAGTTGAACGGGCCGAACGGACGCCATGCGGCCATCTCGACCAGCCCTCCCCTATCCCGCCGCTCCAGCATTCGGACCCAGCGGTAGTGTCCGAGGAGCCGCGGCCACTCTTCGACGTCCGCTGCTGCCTGAAACACACGCTCGGCCGGTGCCGCCACGCGAATGCGATCGATGGTGCGCATTACACGGGCAGCCAGGTGGCAACCAGGCGAAATCCGGGACTGCGATGGACCCGACCTTCAAGGCCGGCACGGCTCAGGAGAGACCTCATCTCGTCCGCGCTGAATCCACGACGAATCGAGGTCATGCCATCGGCCACCGTCACTTCATCGAACCCGAGCGCTCGGGCCCCGCACCAGAACAGCGCCGGGGCGATCGGGCTGCGGCGGAGATCGGCCACGACGACCGCTCGGCGTGCCAGCCGGTTGCAGGTGCGGAGCAGGTCCACCACCGACGCTCTGGTCAGATGATGCGCCACCTGGCTCACCAGCACGACATCCACACTCTTATCGCGAATGGGCGGGGCACCGGCACACGCGAGCGCGGTGGGAACACCTCCGCCTGCAGCGAGGGTAGCGGCGACCCGATTGAGCTCCAGGCCCACCGGCACCATCCGGATCCCTCGGGCCGCTGCCCAGCGAACCGCCACCTGGGGGAGATCTCCCAGACCCGTGCCCAGGTCCAGCAACGTCAACGTGGTGCCCCGGGGCTCGCCGGCGAGTGTTCGGGCCAGGCCAAATCGCACCGCGGTAGCGCCTCCGAACCACCGGTTCGCCCGGCCGATGTTGTGCAGCGACCTGGCCACCGCGGCGGGGTCGGCCGACGGATCGTCGAGCAGCTCCTCGCCGAGGGACGTGATCGACAGCCCGGACATGGCGATTACCCCAGCGCGGCGTAGCCGCCGCGATAGTACAGCAGGGGATGTCTTTCATGGGTGGTGCCGCCAATGACGCGGCCCAGCACGATGGTATGGTCGCCGCCGGGGTACGTCTCCTGGCGCCGGCAGACGACGTGGGCCAGGACGCCGTCCAGCAGGATCAGACCTTCCGGATTCAGCCGGTACCCGACTCCGTCAAACCGATCCTCGTACTTGTCAGAGAATCGTCGCGCCAGGGCCTCCTGGTCGCTGGCCAGCACGTTCACCACGAACTCGGAAGCCCTGAGAATGACCGGATGCATGTCGGCTTCACGGTCAACGCACACCGAGATCAGCGGGGGGCTGAGCGACACCGAGGACAGGCTGTTCGCCGTCATCCCCAAAGGCTTTCCCTCCGGCGTCATGGTGGTCAAAATGGTGACGCCGGTGGCAAAGTGGCCTAACAGCTGGCGGTACTGGAACGGGTCGACCTCGGAGGCGGTCACAGGATCATCCGGGCCAGAAAAATCGGACTCAGAACGGCTCGCAACGGTACGAAGCCACCGGCCAATCCGATGACCGCGTGGCCCATTTCTTCATGCCGGCCGAGGCGAGATACGGCCCGGTCGAAGAGTCCGGGGAAGCGCAGTGCGGAGTCGATCATGCGCTCGAGCATCCACTTGCCTGCAAACAGGCGGCGGCGCATCCGCCGGTACTCGGCAAGCCGGTCAACGGTGACGAGGCCGGGCAGGCTCAAGGCCGCCACCGCGGTCTCCGCAACCAGCTCCGCCCCTCGCAGCGCGCAGTAAATCCCGTCGCCGGTGGCGGGATCGAAGAAGTCGGCCGCGTCGCCCACCAGTAGCGCCCCTGGCGCAATCACCCGGGCCGATGAGACGGCGAACGGGCCGGTTGCGAGAACTGGCCGTACTATCTCACCCGCCTCGACCCGTTCCCGGACCCCGGGAAACTCGGAAAGAGTGTCGCTGAAAAACCGCTCCATCCCGCCGCGCGCGTGCGCGGCCCGTTCCGACGGAACTACCAGGGCCACGTTCGTCTGGTGGTGGCCGATCTGGTTGAGACCGAGGTAACCTTGCTCGCGAAAGTGGAGCTCCGCGGAGGGGCCCATGCCGTCTACCCCGGCAACGTGGGCAACGAAGGCCATACGGCGCGAGCTGCCGTACTTTCGGCGCCCGAGCCTGCGCGCCACGATGGACCGAAGCCCGTCGGCCCCAACTGTGAGCCGCGCCCGGATCGAGTGGCGCCGGCCTGTGTGGTCGCGGACCACCGCCCCGGCCACGCCTCCCTGTTCGTACAGCAGATCCTCGACGCGACCTCGTTCCATGACGGCGGCGCCCGCGGTTCGGGCGGCCGCAAGCAATTCGAAGTCGAGGATGCGCCGGGATATCGAAAGCCCGGTAGGCCGGAATGGATGGTACCCCGCGAGGGAAAACTTCCCATGGGCCGTGGACCCCCGAGGCCCTGTCACTTTCATTCCTTCGAGCGGAAATGCACCGGCCTTCTCGAGGTTCTCCACCACCCCGAGCCGTGCCAGGATGCGGACAGCCTCGGGGCTCATGTACTCGGAGCACGCCTTGTCGCGGGGGAATGCGGCCCGATCTACCATCAGAACGGACAATCCGGCCCGGGCCAGGAGAGTGGCCGTGGCACTACCGGCCGGGCCGGCGCCGGCCACCAGCACATCGAGCCGGCCGGCAATGTCAGGAAACAAGCGGGTCTTCACTAATCAAGAAGGCGACATCAACCGCCACAGCGCCACCGCGGCGCAACCGGCCAGGGCCGTGGCGATGAAGTTCACACCGTCGTTGTTCAACCATGCCATACCACCTTCACGGGTCGTCGCCGCGCCACACCGGTGGACGCGCCATTCGCTGGCCGCGTCGCACGCCGGGCAGTGGAAGCGCCCCTGAAACAGCGCGCCGAGCATCGAGTCCGCGACCATCCCGAAGAAACCTATCAGGGTCCCGACCGGCAGCAGCACCGGCATGTCCGCAGCGACCGCTCCGGTGCCGGCCACGAGCAGCGCCCCAGCGGCCCCGCCCGCCGTGCCCAACAGTGTCATCCCCCCGTTGCTTCCAACCGGCACGGAGCGGCCGGACCATGGTAACCGAGGCAAAACCAGGCTCCGGGTTCCGATCGAAGTGGCCCAGGTATCCGCGGCCGCTGCGGCGAGGGTCGCCGTCACCAGCCAGATTCCGAGGGCGCTGTCGATGAGACCCAGCACCGCGCCCAGCGCGGCGGCCCCACCATTGGCATACACCTGCCAGATGTCGCGCCGGTCACTCTTGGGATCGAGACCCGCCGGCGCGGCACGCGGCCGCACCCGGGAAACCAGGTTGCTGGAAATGAAGAAGGCGGCCAGCACCGCGCCGCCTTGCCATCCGGTTCCCCGGAGAATCAGTACTCCGATTGTCCAGGCGCCCAGCGCCCCTGACGGGGTCAGGGTGCGAGCGCGCCAGGCAGCGAAGACGACGCCTGCGGACACCACCGCGGCCAGCGCGAGAGGGACCGGAGTCAGCTGCCTCTCGCCTCCTGTTGCAGTGCCGCGAGAATCCGTACCCGCAGCTCCCCGGGGCAGGTCTCCCGGCCGGCCCGGTTCTCGAGCATGAGGAGGAAGCTCTGTTCGAAGCGGGCGTAGCCGGTGCAGTCGCGGCAGTGCTCCAGATGGACCCGCACTTCCACCACCAGCTGGGGGGTGAGCTCGTTCTTCAGGTAGTCCTGCAGATGCGCCAGCGCCTGATCGCAGTCGAGGCGGCTCACGGGGCGGTCTCGCGTGGCTTGATGTATCCCATCTCGACGGCGTGGTCGTAGAGTTGTGCCTGGAGCTGCCGGCGGGCACGAAAGAGCCGGGACTTGACGGTACCGACAGGAATCTTCAGCGTCTCCGCAATTTCCCCGTAACGCATGCCTTCAATGTCGCTCAGGGCGAGAACCTCCCGGAAATCGGCCGGGAGCGCGTCAATCGCCTCGAGAACCCGGGCGTCCACGATCTGGGAAAAGAAGCTGCCCTCGGGGTCGGTGTCCTGAATCGACCGGTACAGTGCGTGCGGCTCGACCGCCTCGAGGTCCATGGCAACCGGCTCATGCTTCCGCCGGCGATAGTCGTTGATGAAGGTGTTCCGCAGGATCGTAAGCAGCCATCCCCGGGCGTTGGTTCCCGGACGATACTGCCGCCAGGAGCGATAGGCCTTGAGCATGGTGTCCTGAACCAGATCCTCGGCCAGGCTCGGATCAGCCGTGAGCCGGAGCGCCACCCGGTAGAGCGTGTCGAGGTGGGGCAGGGCCTCCTCGTCGAACGAACGCCCGGGGGCAGAGGGCTCAGCCATGGACGTCAATGTAGCGGTTTTGGAACCGCGAGGCCTGGCCAGCCGCCCCCCTGGCTGGCCTGCGCCAGGTGGGCTATGTTCCGCCCCGATTCCCGTGCCTAAACCCACCGTTGCCGCCCTCATCCCACTCAGCCTGCTCGAGGCCCTCCGGAACCTGGACACCCCGGTCGAGGACGGGATGGATGAGCTTGCCGAAGAGATCGTGGTGCGCCGCCTCGGCCTGAGCCCTACCGTAGCTGCCCAGATCCAGCGTTACCGCCAGACCGCCGAGCGCGGCGGCACCGTCGAATTGGATGAAGTGCTGTCGGTCTTGCGGCTGGTCGGTCGCAGGCCGGATGCGCCGCTGGTCTTCGCTGATGGGGGTCGCCGTGCCGCCCGCTACGCCGCGCGCACCAGAGGCCGTTCTTCCCGGACCCTGGCCCGGATGTCGCCCAAGGGCATGGCGCGCCGGATCACACTCAGGAACGTGGCCCGGCTGGCTCGCACGATCTTCGAAGGCGAGCTGGGCTCCCGTCCGCCCGTGGTGGAGGTGAAAATGGCCACGCCACTTTCCATAGTGGCGCTGCCGGGGGGAGAGGCCTGTCTCTTTTACGGGGCTGCCTATCTCGAGCTGCTGCGGGGTCTCACCGGCTTCGAGGGAGCGCTGCTGCACCAGAGTTGCCGCTCCCGTGGAGACGAAGCCTGTCTCTGGCGCACCGCGACAGCCGAGGTCTACGAGTGATCGATCCGGCCGAGGTTCGCGAGGCGCTCTCGAAGTCGGGCGTGGATGGCTGGCTGCTGTTCGATTTCCACGGTCTGAATCCGGTGGCCGGGCGGGTGCTCGGGCTCAAGGGGATGAATACCCGCCGTCTATTCGTGCTGCTGCCTCGTACCGGTGAGCCGGTGGCGGTCGCTCACAAGATCGAGCTCCAAGGTCTCGAGGGCTTTCCGGGGCGGGTCATTCCCTATGCCCGGTGGAGCGAGCTGCACGAGGCGCTCCGCTCGTTGGTGGCGGGCCGAACCCTGGCCATGGAGATCTCGCCCGACGACGGGGTCCCCTATCTCGACCGGGTTCCCTACGGCGTGGTGGAGATGCTCCGCCGGCTGGGCGCCACCGTGGTTCCTTCCGGCTCCCTGGTGTCGCGCTTTGCCGCCCGTTGGAGCGCTTCGGAGGCCAATGACCATCGCGCGGCGGCCGAAATTCTGGCCGCGGTGGCCCGAGAAACGCTGGCGGCGGTGGTGCGGGAGGCCGCGGGAACACTGGCCGAATCAGCCCTTCAGGCCAGGGTGGTTGCTGCAGTGGAGGCGCGTGGGCTGGTTTTCGACGGGCCTCCGATCGTCGCCTTCGGCGCCAACTCGGCCAAACCACATTATGAGCCGCAGCCGGGACATGACGCCACCCTGCAGGCCGGAAACGTCATCCTGCTCGACTTGTGGGCCGGCTGTAGTCGCTCAACGGTGTTTGCCGATCAGACCTGGATCGGCTTTGCGGGGAGCCGTGCGCCGGAGCAGGTGGAGCGGGTCTGGCGCGTCGTGCGGCAGGCGCGCGATACGGCGATTGCAGCGGTGCGCGACGCGGTGGCGGAGCGGCGTCCCATCGCCGGGTTTGAGGCCGACCGAGCCGCTCGTGCCGTGGTCGAGGCCGCAGGATTCGGAGACGTCTTCGTGCATCGCACCGGACACTCGATTGATCGCGACCTGCATGGCTCGGGGCCTCATCTCGACGACTATGAGACCCACGACGACCGTCTGCTGATACCTGGGGTGGGGTTCTCGGTCGAACCGGGGATCTACCTGCCGGGGGAGTTCGGGATCAGGAGCGAGGTAAACATGTACTGGGGCGAGCGAGGGCCGGAGGTCACGCCGGGGGAGCCGCAGGTGGAGTTGATGGTCGGGGGCTAGGAGCTGTGAGCTGGGAGCTGGGAGATACTACCGCCGGTCCGCCCGTCCGCCGGTCCGCCCACAGAAC
>JALYPB010000085.1 GCA_030856585.1 Gemmatimonadota bacterium
CGGAAGCCCACGCGGGAAGGTGAGCACCTCAGCCCGGTTTACCTGTGGGCGCTCGAGCCAGCGAAAGGTGCCTACGCGGTATTCGCTTTCCTGTTGGGTGACAAACTCTCTCATGAACGGCTGGAGCAGGACCGGCGCGGCCATCGTGGCTTGCACCGATTTCCCAGATATGGAGGAAACCTCGTCCGCCACGATCCTTCCTGCGGCCAAGCTCGAGATCGCCATCGCGCCGACGTACAGAGTTACTGCAGCAAGCGCGATCCGGGCGGGACGGGCGGGTGACGCCCGCTGGAAGCGCTCTCGGCGGCGACTGACGTACACGCCCAGGGCCAGCGCCAGCCAGACCCATGGGTCCACGATGAAGAGCGTACCGCCGTAGAACCAGCGGCCCGAGAACGGCATGAGCCAGCGAACGCCATAGGTGTTAAGGGAGTCGAGTATCGGGTGCGACAGGATGGCAACGAACGCGAGGAGGAGCAGCTCCCTGGGCTCCACTGTGGCTGAGGTCGCCCATCTCGCCGGACGCCTGACCCAACGGTTCAGCAGGAGCAGCGCCCCCGTCAGTGCGAAAGGAAGAACCGCGAGCGCCAGCACTCCGTGGCTCCAGCCCCGGCGCCACTCGAGATCGGCGGCGGGGCCGGCGAAATAAGAGATGGCGTCGATATCGGGAAGATTGGCCCCGACGATCAGTGCCGTGGCGCCGAGTGCGGTTCGCCGTCCCAATCCGCTCCGGGAGAGGGCGGCTCCTACCAGTGTGTGGCAGACCGGGTCTATTCGAGCCTCGCGTCCATGTCGAGCTGAACGTTTCCCTGAAGCGCCCCCGACACTGGACAGCCCTTCTTTGCGGCCTCGGCGGCCTTTGCGAACCCAGCCTGATCCAGACCCGGCACCTTGCCCCGCACCTCCAACCGCATCTTGGTGATCTTGAAGCCGTCTCCCACCTTGTCGATGGTGCAGGAGGCCTTGGTGCTGATGCGGGTGGCCGGCGTTCCGTCCTTCTCCAGCCCGGCTGAAAGCGCCATGCTCAGACAGGCAGCGTGGGCGGCTGCCATCAGCTCTTCAGGGTTGGTTCCACGAGCTCCCTCGAACCGGGTGGGAAACGAGTAGTCCCCCTCGAAGGTCGCCGAGCCGGCCTTGAAATGTCCCTTGCCCGCCTTCAGCCCTCCCTCCCACACTGCGGTTGCATTGCTGGTTGGCATCCGTATCTCCCAGAGAAGTGAACGGTAAACGGTAAACGGTGAACGGGCTCGTGGCCACCTGTTCACCGTTCACGCTGTCAAACTTTAGCTCACCGGCTTCCCGTCGGTGTCGATGAGTCTGATTTCACCCAGCTTCAGCTCGCGTAAGCCGGCTTCGATCTTCGACCGGTCGCCCACCACCACCCATACCAGTCGGTCGGGGTGCACTACCTCGCCGGCTACGGCCGTCACGCTCTCTACTGTCTGAGCCCGAACCTTGTCGGCGAAGGAATCATAGTAGCGGTCGTCCAGGCCGAAGGTCACGATATTGCCGATCGATCCCGCCAGGGCGGCCGCGGTCTCCCACGATCCTGGCAGCGTGAGCGTCAGCGATGCCTGGGCCCGTGAGAGCTCGGCCGGCTGGATGGGCCGGTCCTTCACGATCCCGCGCAGCTCCTTGTCCAGCTCGATCACCGCTTCCTTGGTCTTGTCCGTCTGGACCGGCGCGTATGCTACAAACGGACGCTGACCGCGCGCATCCCGGAAGAAAGTATAGGCACCGTAAGACCAATGCTTATCCTCCCGGAGGTTCATGTTGACTCGGGAGCTGAAGTCGCCGCCGAGCACCCCATTCATCGCCTCGATACCGACCTCCTTCGGATTGGCCTTGGGAGGTGCAATGTGTCCCGCGAGAATGACCGATTGGAGTGATCCGGGCCGGTCGATCAGATAGACTACTGGCCGTGGCTGCTGGCTCACGGTGGCGATGTTCTTGGCCGGCACGTCGCCCGGCTTCCACGAGGCGAACAGCCGCTCGAGCCGGGGCTTGATCTCCGCCATCGTCGTTGCGCCGACGACCACGAGCGTGGCGTGGTTGGGCTTGAACCAATTCTGATGGAAGCGGACCAGGTCGTCGCGCTGAATCCGTGCCGTGGACTCCTCAGTGCCCGAGCCGCTCCAGGGGTTGGCATAGGCATGATTGGACCCGTATAGCAGCCCGGGGAAGACCCGGAGGGCCAGTCCGACCGGGTCCGCCTTTTCCTGCTGGATCTGAGCCAGCCGCTGCTTCTTCAGCCGGTTGAAATCGCTGCGGGGAAACGCGGGATTCAGAATCACGTCTCCATAGATATCGAGAGATGCGTCGAGGTGTTCGTTGAGCGCCTCGAGCGATATGCTGGACACGTCGAGCTTGGAGCCGGTGCCCAGATTCGCGCCCAGCTGCGCCAACTGGTCGCTGATCTGGATCGACGTGCGCCGTGCGGTGCCCTCGTCCAGCATGGCCATGGCCAGGCTCGCTGTCCCCGGGATGGCGCCCTGGTCGGACGCGAACCCCGCGTCCAGGAGCAGGTCGAAGCGCACCTGAGGGACGGTATTCCGTCGTGCCAGAACGATCTTCAGCCCATTCGACAGGGTGGCTCGCTCGAGCTCGGGGAATTTGGCGGCCGGAGGAGCACCGGGCTCCGGCAGCTTGGATCGGTCTGCTCCAGCCTGGGCGGCCTGGAATTCAGGGTAGGGATGTACCTCGAGATTGTAGACGCCATCGCTCAGCCACCGCCTTGCCGAGCTCAGGATCTGTGGCGCGGAGGCGCGCTCCAGGCGGTCCAGCCGAACCTTGTAGAAATCAGGACGCCCGGCATAGACCTCCCCCTGGGCGAGCACATCGGACTTCCCGCCGAAACCGCCGATTCGCTCGACTCCCCGGACAAAGGCCGCCCGGTTCTGGGTCTTGACCCGCCGCAGCTCCGCCGGCGTGGGGCCTCCAGCCAGAAAACGGGCCAGCTCCTCGTCCACCGCCTTTTCCACCCGATTCAGATCGATCCCGGGGCGGGCGGACGCCTCGATGGAGAACAGCCCGCCGATCTCCCGGAGATCCATGCTGGCTGAGACGTCGGTGGCGATCTGCTCGTCGTACACCAGCCGCTTGTAGAGCCGGGACGACTTACCGCTACTAAGGACGTCGCCCACCAGCCTGAGATAGTCGGCGTCGGCAGTGCTCCAGCCAGGGATATTCCAGACTTTGTAGATCCGCGCCTGCGGAACCCGGTCCTGCATGATCCCACGCTGGCTCCCGGTCCGCTTCGCCACCCATGCCTGCTGGCGCCCTACCGGCGGCCCGGCGGGGATGTCGCCGAAATATTTCTCCACCTTCTGCTTGGCGGTGGCGGCGTCGATGTCACCAGCCACCACTACGACTGCATTGGCGGCACCGTAGTAGGTCCGGAACCAGTCCTTGACGTCGTCGAGCTTGGCGGCGTCGAGGTCCTCCATCGAGCCAATCACGGTCCAGGAATAGGGATGGTTCGGCGGGTAGAGCTTGGGCGTCAGAAAGTCCCACACCTTTCCGTAAGGCTCGTTCTCACCCTGGCGCTTTTCGTTCTGAACCACGCCCCTTTGTTCATCGAGTTTCGGTTGGCTGATCGCGCCGGTGAGGTGTCCCATCCGGTCCGATTCCATCCACAGGGCGAGGTCGACGGCGTTGGTGGGCACATTCTGGAAGTAGTTGGTGCGGTCTTCGTTAGTGGTTCCGTTCATGTCGGTGGCGCCTGCCTGCTCCATCGGGCCGAAGAAGTCTTTGTCGTAGTTCTCTGTGCCGTTGAACAT
>JALYPB010000277.1 GCA_030856585.1 Gemmatimonadota bacterium
CCAAGGGCGAGGACGGCCGCGATCGCAGCGGGCCAACGGAGAAGGCGGACGGATGGACGGGCGGACGGACGGTCGGATGGACTGATCGACGGACTCTGTCGTATCTGTCCGCCTGTCTGCCTGTCCGCCTGTCCGTCCGCCCTCCTCGCCTGAATAGCCGCCCACATCTCCTCCCTGGGCGTCGTCGGCGGGGCGTTGTAGTCGCGAGCCGAGTCTCTCAACTGGTCGTCGAAGCGGTCGTCTAGCATGTCGCTCATTCCTTCACGAAATCGGCCAGTGATTTGCGCAGCCGGGCGCGGGCCCGAAACAGTTGTGCCTTCGAGGTACCAGTGTGGACCCCCAGCGAGCTGGCTATTTCCTCGTGGGTATATCCCTCGACATCGTGCATGACAAACACCACCCGGTACCCCTCCGGCAGGTCGTCAATCGCCTGGGCCAACCGATCCTTAAGATCCGGCTCGGCGGCCGCTGTGGTGCGACTGACTGTCAGCGCCTCATCCAGCACCACTTCGCGTTCCATTGACCGCTTCACATTTCTCAAGCCGTTGAGCGCGATGGAGATGGCAATCGAGCCCAGCCAGGTCGAGAGCGCCGCCTCACCCCGGAACTCTCCCAGACGACTGAAGGCCTTAATAAAGGTCTCCTGGGTGTAATCCTGAGCCCGGTCGAGGTCGCCGGCCATCCGATACACCAGCCGGAAAACGCGGTCGACATGCGCGTCATACAGGGCGCGCTCGGCGCTCGGGTCTCCCGCGAGTACTCGGCCGATCAGCTCTAGGTCGCGCACCCGGCTCCGGATCGTAGGGTCAAGGCTTCGAACTGCATCTCTGACACGGCTCAAGGGGGAAGGGTTGCTTGGCGATCTGGGAGCTGAGTTACCAAGCAACCCTTCGTCCACTCACGGCATCTCAAGCATACGAATGGAGCGTAGTACCGTTCAGCATACTTAATGAGAGGTTCGCGATGGTCCAGCTTACTAACTGGAAGCCTGTGGCGGTACGGAGGGTCTACGATAGGGAGGGACGGCCGATCGGGGAGGTCGTACAACCGAGGCTGGAGCCGCTGGTGGGACGGGGGGCGGGAACGGTGCTGCTGGTCCGCGGTGCGGCCGAGTCGCTAATTACCCCCCAGCACTCTCTGCTGCGCGTCTAGGAGCCCGAGACGGCGATTCAACACCACCATCTCGGTCTTGGCCACGTCGATGCTGGATGCGGCCTGGTCTCGCTGAGCCTCGAGGGTCTGCTTTTCGAGCTCGCCGATCACCCGGTCGAGGCTGGCCCCGCCGGCTCCTCCCATCGGGGTGCGAAGCCGGCCGGCTCTCCGGGTCGCCAGCTGTAGCTCCAGCTGAAGAGACTTGGCGGTCAACGCGGCCAGATCCCCCCGTCTGATCTCGAAATCGATCTCCGCGCTTCGCAGCTCTTCCCGCCATTTGAGCAGTTCGATCTCACGTTCCGACGCCTTACGCTCCGCTTCCATCCCCAGCCGGTCAGCCTCCCGATTTTCCTTCTTCGCAGCGCCGATACGCTCTTTGAGCCGGCCGATCTCAACCTTCTTGGCCTCGATTCGGGCCAGGGCACCGAGCCGCATGGTCTCAGCCTGGTCCCGGCGGGTCCCAGCCAGCGCTTCAGCCTCAACGGCGGCCTTGAGGCTCTTCTTGATGGTGACGGTATCTCGGGGGGCAACCAGCAGGAGAAAGCTATCGAAGCCGGTCGGAGCCGCGGCCGGCGGGGTGGTCTTCTTCGGGGTACTGGCCTTCTGGGCCGTCAGTGCCCCCGGGGCAGCCAGGAGAAGCAGTGCGAGCAGGACGGAGCGTATGGTCATACTGGCTAGTATCGGTCCGATTCACCCTACCTTTAAGCCAGGGCGCGGGGGATTGCCCGCCGGAGCCCGTCATCGCTGGCCTAACAGCAACTAACTACTTGTCGCATCTAGGTTTCCAAGCCAGATAAAGGGTTGCCGGCAGGCACCAATACCGACTATATTTGCCGACTGGAAAACCGCTCCAGACCGTTCTCGATCAGCTCAGGACCTCCATGACCGCACCCAACTCGCGCGAACGCATCCTGCCCCGGCTCATCGAGGAGGAGATGCAGCAGTCGTTCATCAATTACTCGATGAGCGTCATCGTCTCCAGGGCATTGCCCGACGTACGGGACGGGCTCAAGCCGGTCCACCGCCGGATTCTCTACGCCATGAACGAGCTGGGCCTGGTGCCCGGCCGGGGCTACAAGAAGTCCGCCACCGTGGTTGGCGACGTGCTGGGCAAGTATCACCCGCACGGCGACGGCTCGGTTTACGACGCGCTGGTTCGCATGGTGCAGCAGTTCTCCCTGCGCTACCCGCTGGTGGATGGTCAGGGAAACTTCGGCTCGGTGGATGGAGATCCTGCCGCGGCGTACCGGTATACCGAAGCTCGGCTGACCCGAATCGCGATGACGATGCTGGAGGACATCGACCGGAACACGGTCGATTTCCAGCCCAACTTTGACGACCGGCTGCAGGAACCCACCGTCCTACCCTCCAAGATCCCGAACCTCCTCGTCAACGGTTCCAGCGGCATCGCGGTAGGAATGGCAACCAATATCCCGCCGCATAACCTGCGCGAAGTGGTCAAGGCGGTGCAGCTGCTGGTGGACAACCCCGACGCCACCATTGGCGAGCTGCGGAAGGTCATCAAGGGGCCCGACTTCCCTACCGGGGCGTACATCTACGGCCGGGAAGGAATCAAGGAAGCCTATGAGACCGGGCGCGGACGCGTCATCATGCGGGCCAGGGCGCAGATCGAGGAGAAGGAGACCAGCGGCCGATCGCAGATCGTGGTGACCGAGATTCCGTATCAGGTCAACAAGGAGAACCTGGTCAAGGCGATCGCCGAGCTCGCCAGCGAAAAGAAGATCGAAGGCATCGTGAACATCAATGACGAATCCGACAAGGAAGGCATGCGGATCGTCATCGAGCTGAAGCGCGACATCATACCCAACGTCGTGCTGAATCAGCTCTATAAGCACACCCAGATGCAGACCACCTTCGGGGTGATCATGCTGGCGCTCGCCAACGGCGCCCCCAAGGTCATGAACCTGAAGGAGTTGATCCAGCACTTCGTCGAACACCGGCACAAGGTCATTGTCCGGCGCACGCAGTTCGACCTCGACGCCGCCCAGGCACGGGAGCACATCCTCGACGGCCTCAAGATCGCGGTCGACAACATCGACGAGGTCATCAAGATCATCCGGAAGTCCGAGGACACGCCCGAGGCCGATGCTAAGCTTCGCAAGCGGTTCGGCTTCAGCGAAAAGCAGAGCGACGCCATCCTCAACATGCGTCTGGCCAGACTTACCGGCCTCGAGATAGAAAAGCTGGATGCCGAGCTGAAGGAGGTCAGGGCCACGATCAAGGAGCTGAAGAGCATTCTGGCGTCGAAGCCGAAGCGGATGGGAATCCTGAAGGAAGAGATGGACGAAATCGCCCAGACTTTCGGAGATGACCGCCGGACCGAGATCGTTGCCGACCAGGGGGAATTCACGGTCGAGGACCTCATCGCCGAAGAGGACATGGTAATCACCGTGTCCCACAGCGGCTACATCAAGCGGATCCCGGTCACCACCTACAAGCGGCAGCGCCGAGGGGGTCGCGGGCTGAGCGGCGCGGACCTCAAGGCCGAGGACTGGGTCGAGCACCTCTTCATCGCGAGCACCCACGATTACGTGATGTTCTTCAGCAATCGTGG
>JALYPB010000315.1 GCA_030856585.1 Gemmatimonadota bacterium
GCGGTGCGGATCTCCCCCGGATCGAACGAATCCACGCTCACGCGCATACCGGCGTCCCGCAGTTCCCGTACGACGGCACCCAGGTCAGGGAAGGGTACTCCAGGGGTGCAACCGACGTCGATGAGATCGGCGCCGCTGGCTCTGAAGTAGTCCGCGGCCGCCCCGATCTCAGCCCGTGTCAGCTTGGGCGCGTTGTTGATCTCGGCCAGAATCTCAATCGAATGGGACCCGTAATCCGAAGCGGCGGCGGCTTGCCCGAAGTAGCCAGGTATCTCGCGCAGGTCCTTGGGACCTTTCGCGACTGGCACTCGAAAGCGCTCTCGCAACACTTCGATATCGCCCTCGCAGAGACCGGGGATCAGGACCAGGTCGGTCTCAGCGGGCACCTCCAGAAAGCGTCCGATCCAGGGTGTGGTCATCAGGGCGGCAACGGTGATTTTCATGACCACCACGTCGGCCTGAAAGGGCGGTTGCATCTCCTTCAACACCCGCCGCAACGCCGGCTCGGCGAGCTTGCCGGTGACGAAGAGCACACGGCGGACGGGCGGACGGGTGGACGGGCGGTCGGAGGACCCGGGTGCACGATTGGTCGGGCGGTCGGGGGACTTCGGTTCGATCGACATTTGTTCCGCGTTTGAGTTCCGTCCGCCCGTCCGCCTGTCCATCCGACGGCCCTACTTCGGATCCCCCGGCCGAACCCACTTGTTCGGGGTGCCCTCGAGCGCGCCGCCCTGGGGCTTCCAGA
This sequence comes from Gemmatimonadota bacterium, assembly GCA_030856585.1. Taxonomy (GTDB): domain Bacteria; phylum Gemmatimonadota; class Gemmatimonadetes; order Gemmatimonadales; family GWC2-71-9; genus CAVVWJ01. Next base: position 746 of record JALYPB010000315.1, read on the forward strand.
GGATGACGTCCTCGATCTTCCGAGCCAGCTCGAAGTCCTTGTCCGATATCCCACCAGCGGCATGGTTCTGCAGCTTCACGATGACTCTTCCCCAGGTCACACTCAGATCGGGGTGGTGATACGCCGCCTCGGCGAGATAGCCGATGGCGTTCACCAGCATCAGCGTCGTGGGCCAGCCATCGGTCTTGTACACCCGGCGGATCCAGCCGTCTTCGTAGTACCAGCCGGGCAGCGCTTTCAGCCGCTCGGTGATTTCGGTGTCGTTGTAGGTACGTTCTTTGGTTGCAGGCATTGGGACTCCTTGTGGCTATTGGCTATTGGCTATTGGCTATTGGCCCTTGGCTATTGGTCAACCGCTAGGAGCTTAACGGCCACGTCGAGTAGCCCATAGCAAATAGCGAGTAGCCAATGGCTCCCCTCACATCACTACCCCTCCGTTTACCGATATCATCTGCCCGGTCAGGAATGCTGCGTCGTCTGATGCGAGAAAGACCGCGGCGGCGGCGACATCCTCCGGTGTGCCCCAGCGCCCCAGCGGGGTCAGTTCGATGACCTTCTGCCGGAACTTCGGGTCAGCGCCCTCTCCGAAGGCAGTCTCGATGAACCCGGGGGCCAGAATATTCACTCGAATGTCGGGAGCGACGTCGCGGGCCAGCGACTTGCTGAAGCTGGCGATCCCTCCCTTGGCCGCGGAGTAGAGCCCGGGGTTCTCTCCCTTCATGCCCACCATGACGTGGTCCCAGGCCATGTTGATGATGGCCCCGCCCCCTTGCTCCCGCATCAGATCGACCGCTGCCCAGGAGGCGAGGACGGTCCCGCGAAGATCGACGCCCAGCACAAGATCGAGCTTCTGGAGCCGGTCGAGTTTTCCGGCCTCGCCGGTGAGGATGTCGGCGCCTGCATTGTTGATCCAGACGTCGACGCGGGGGAAGGATGCGTTGAGCCGGGTTACCAGAGTGTCGATGTCCTCGCGCCGGCTGATATCGGTGCGGATCACCTCCACCCGGCGTCCTAGTGACCGGATTTCGCCTGCGGTGGTCTCCGCGCCGGCCTGATTGCCTCGATAGGTGAGGGCTACATCGGCCCCGGCCCGCGCGCAATGGACGGCGATGGCCCGACCGATTCCGCTCGACGCTCCGGTAACCAGGACGACCTTGTGGTCCAGCACTCCGCCGCCTCCCCTCCGAACCCCGCCGGTGATAACTTCTTAAATCCTAACATATCAGCGCCTTAGCATCTTACAAGGGAGCGCCTCGATGCAGTTGCTGGTGAGTGTCCGGTCGGTGGTGGAAGTTGCTCCGGCGCTCGGTGGCGGGGCGGACATCATCGATGCGAAAGAGCCGGACCGGGGTTCGCTGGGCCCGGTGTCACCGGCGACCCTCGCCGAGATACTGGTCCTGGTTCCGGCCGAATGCCCTCTGAGCATCGCCCTGGGAGATCTGGCCAGTCCCGGCGAGGCGCTCGCTGCCATCGCCGCGCTCGAGCTGCCGGCCCGACCGGCCCCGACCTATCTGAAACTCGGGTTTGCCGGCGTGCGCTCGCGCGAGATGATAACCCGGATCCTCGCGTGCGCGGTGGCCGCGGTTGCCGACAAAGGGTCATCAGCCCGGGTTGTGGCGGTAGCCTACGCCGATGCGGCACGCGCCGGCACCCTGGCACCGGATGTCATCCTTGCGCACGCTCGAGCCGGAGGGGCAGCGGGGGTTCTGCTCGACACTCATATGAAGGACGGGATCGGCTTACTGGGGTGGCTTTCTCCTTCTGCGCTTGCCACCTGGGTGACGGTTGCCCGGGCGCATGGCCTGCTGACCGCCCTTGCCGGGACCCTGACCCTCGAGAGCCTCGGGGCCGTATGCTCGGCCGGGCCGGATGTCGTGGGGGTGCGCGGCGCCGCCTGTGAGGGTGGCCGACAAGGCCGGGTGGTGTTGGCCCGGGTGCGGGCCCTGCGACAGCGGCTGGATGCGTTCGGGTTGCATGTCACGAGGGATTCCGCCAGAGGCAGCAGGGCGGGTGGCGAAACGCGGGATGGGTCGGCAAATCCTCTACCCAGCATTGGGCCTAAGTCGCGTAAAACCAACGCTTAGGGGGGTGTCTCGGAGGGCATGACACTTGCTCGGTACGGGAAAGCTGCGGCCACAGAATGCTGATGAGCCTTTCTACGTGAGCAAGATGACTTTTCCGTCGACACCACTGCGGAGCAGGTTCGGTCGCCGGCTTCTTGCACTGTTCGTGGGCTGCGCCTTTGTCCCGATGGCTGTGCTGGCACTCCTGTCCTACAGGCACGTCAAGCAACAGCTCTACCGTCAGAGCGCCAACCGCCTCCAGCAGGCAAACGCCGCACTCAGCCAGGCGATCTTTGAACGTTTGCTCCTGCTCGACGCCACCCTGAAGAGCATTCCTCCCCAGGCCCTGCTTCAGCTCGAGGTCTCCAAGCGGAAGCCCACTCCGGGTCAGGTCCCAAAGCCGCCGCTGCCGGTCCGGCCTGGGAATCAGACTCAGGCGGGCGGCATGGACGGCCAGCTGGCTATGGGTGGAATCATGCTGGATCGCTCCTCCAGAGGAGCTTCCTCCCGCCCGGTGCCCCCCCGCGCCGACCCCGCGCCGTCACGTGCCGAGCTCATCGCCGCCAGCCAGGCCCTGATCGCGGGACTGGACTTACTCGCGCGCCAGCGGTTTGTGGCCGTCGAGTTCGTTGGCGACGATGGCAAGCGAATCGAGGTCTTTGGCCGTCTCGGCCGGAGGCCCAAGCTGACGCCGCGCGACAGCTCCGATCTGCGGCTGGGCCTGCCGCTGATTGTGACCGAGCACGCGCCCGGCGAGCCGCCCCGGATCTACCTGCTACGCCGGCTCGTCCGTCGCAACGAGGTGCGAGGCACCTTCGTGGGAGAGGCCAGCCCGGAATATCTCTGGGGGACGCTCGAACAGAGCATGCCATCGCCCACTACCCGGGTGGCGGTACTGGACGACTCTGCTTACGTCATCTTCAGCTCGGCCAAGACCCTGCCCCTCGCGGCCGCAGGGAACCGCACCCAGGATCCGGGCGTGGTGGCCGATGCGGCGGATCAGTCATACCTGTCGGCGTCATCTGAGATCAGGATGACCGAGGCCTTCGCCTCCCAGCCTTGGCGAGTGGTGCTCTCGGAGTCGAAGGATGAAGTGCTGGAACCGATGGTGGAGTTCACCAACACCTTCCTCATGGTCGTAGGGCTCTCCAGCCTGATCGTCCTGCTGCTCAGTGTGAGTCAGATACGCCGGAGCGTCCTGCCTCTCGAGGAGCTGCAGAAGGGCACCCGCCGGATTGCCCAGCGCGACTTTACCAGCCGGGTCACCGTGACCAGCCGGGATGAGTTCGAGCAGCTGGCCGCTTCGTTCAACACCATGGCCACCCAGCTCGGCCGCCAGTTCAACGCCCTGGCAACTGCAGCGGAGATCGACCGGGCGGTGCTGTCGGCGACGGATGCCACTGCCATCGTGGACACGATTCTGGCCCGTATCCGCGATGTCTTTCCTTGCTCCGTCGTCAGTGTGACTGTCGGTCTGCCCGATGGCTCTAAATCGCTCAGCAGCGTGATCCAGGATTATGAGTCCGGCCTCCGGCATGTTGCCCGTGTGGCAATGCGGGGGCAGGACGTGCAGGCCATCCTTACCGGCCCCGAGGTGCTCGTGCTGCGGACCGGCGAAAGCGCGCCGGGCTATCTCGAACCGCTGGTGGAGCTGGGAGCCACGTCCTTCGTGGTGCTCCCCCTCTCCTATCAACGGCAGTTGTCCGGCATCATCGCGCTGGGCGAGCGTTTCGATCTCGTGCCCACCGAGGAAGACCGGGTACAGATGCGCCGGCTAGCCGACCAGGCGGCCGTGGCGCTGGCCAACGCCCGGATGCTGGATCAGGTACGGGAGCTGGCGTACTTCGACAGCTTGACCGGCCTTCCCAACCGTCTGTCCTACAAGGAACGCCTGGCATACGCCCTGGAGCAGGCCAGCCGAAACCAGAAGATGGTAGCTGCGTTCTTTATCGACCTGGACCACTTCAGCCGGATCAACGACACCCTCGGCCACGAGGTCGGCGATCAGCTGCTGCGGCACGTCGCGTCACGCCTCCGCTCCTGCTGCCGAGAGCGCGAGGACGAGGTAGGTCCGGCGTTCGCGACCCTGGCTCCGGAGGTGGCGCGTCTGGGTGGCGACGAGTTCACCGTCATCATGCCGGGACTGAATGATCCCCAGGACGCGGCCAAGCTTGCGCGGCGGATCATCAGCAGCTTTGCGCATCCGATACGGGTCGGCACCCACGAGATCTTCATCAACGCCAGCATCGGCATTGCTATCTATCCGTTCGACGGCGAAGACCTCGACACGCTGCTGATGCACGCGGACACCGCCATGTACAAGGCCAAGGAGCAGGGGGGGAACAGTTACCAGACCTACTCCAAGTCGATGACGACCACTGCCCTCCAGCGGCTTACGCTGGAGAATGACCTGCGCCGGGCGCTCGACCGCAACGAATTCGAGGTGCACTTCCAGCCCATTGTCGACGCCTACACCGGCACCGTTGTAGGAGCCGAGGCGCTGTTGCGCTGGCGGCACCCCGAGCTCGGGCTTCTCCTGCCCTCCGAGTTCATTCCCATTGCCGAAGAGAACGGCCTGATCGTTCCCATGGGCGAGTGGATTCTCCAGGCGGCCTGTGTGCAGAACCGGGCCTGGCAGGACGCCGGCCTCCCGCGTATCCGGGTTGGAGTGAACCTGTCCAGCCGCCAGCTCAAGCGGCGGCTCACCGACACGGTCAGCCGCGCGCTGCAATTGAGCGGGCTCGAGCCTCGGTATCTCAGTCTCGAGCTCACTGAGAGCGTGCTCGTCAATCACCACAAGGAAGGCACCGAGGCGCTGCACGCGCTCCGGGCCATGGGTATTCACCTCGCGGTCGACGATTTCGGGACCGGCTATTCATCGTTCAGCTATCTGAAGCACTTCCCGCTGGACACCCTGAAGATCGACCGCTCCTTCATCCGGGAGATCGCCATTCATCCGGACGATGCGGCCATCACCACGGCGATCATTGCCATGGGCCACGCGCTGGGGTTGAGGGTGATCGCCGAGGGCGTCGAGACGGAGGCACACCTGAGTTTGCTGCAGAAGCAGGGCTGCGACGAGATCCAGGGCTACCTGGTTGGTCGTCCGGTCCCTGCGGAGCGTTTCGAGGAGCATCTGGCCCGGAAGCGCGGGGCAGCCGCACCTTCCGCCCGCCGGCAGGCGCGGTCACCTAGCCGCTGAGGCAGGCGGCCAGTTCGTCCATCTGATCCCAACCGAGCGTGGAGAAGGGCAGCCCGGCAGGAAGGGTTGCGGCAAAATGGGGATCCATCGGGTCCGGGATCTCGCTCGCCGGCTTGATCAGGATCAGGCGGGCGGCATCCAGCGCACCGGCCACGAAGGCGGCGATGCTGTCGCTGGTAACCTCCCAGGTATGGGGCAGCACATCGGCGGCGCGCATCCAGCGGAACGGCGCCAGCACGCCGACCCCGCCCGTTCTCAGCGTCTGGAGGACAGCCCCCGGCCCCTCGATCAGTGTGGCGCCGGCGATCCGCTCGGCGAGTACGTGGGCGTATTGATCCATTGCCAGGATGGCCATCCAGTGTGCCGATGTCGGAGCCAACCCTTCCGTGCGATCGAAATCACGCACTGCGTCAGCGAAAGGACCTCCACCGGGCACCACGAGAATACGATGACTACACCTGGCGCTCCCCACGGCACGGCAGACTCGATTCAGCGCCCCGGGTATCGCCGAGAGTCCTCCGCCAATCTTGATCACGCTGAGCGAACTGGACGGATTCATCCACCCGTTTCCAGGCTGTACCATAGAAGCCATGCCACCGCGGCTGCGGGAGCGGTGCGTGCCGACGCGCCCAGGCGGTCGGCCAGTCGAACGGTGTGCAGTCTCACCGTGCTGGCGGCCTCGTCCGCAATGAAATCGCCCAGGCCGGCAACGACCGCGGTGGTGATGACCGGCCAGCGCTCTACAATGCGCCGGAGTGCCGCCGCCACGGTCCTGACCTGTGCGTCTGCCAGCGCACCGGCAATGGCGTCGAGCGCGGCGTCATCGAGCATCTCGCGGTCAGCGCACACCGTACGGGCCAGACGCTCGCCGGCAAACTCGCGGGTGGGGGGGCGGCCGTCCGGCGTGGGACAGGTATAGTCTACGGAGCTCAGGCGGCCCCGCCAGAGGTGTGCGTCTCCAATGAGGGCAAAGCCGTCGGCGGAGACACCGGCGCTTCCTCCCCAGAGGGGAACCTGCGCCACTACCGCTTCAGCCGGCGTACGCAGGGCGCCGGTATAGACCAGCTCGCCGCTGAGTAATCGTGCCGGATCGGTGTGTCCTTCTACGACCACCCGACCATTCACGATGGGGATGAGATCGGCCGAAGTCGTCCCTACGTCGAGGAGAACGCAGGTGGGGACCGATCGAGCCACGAGGCGGGCTGTGGCCGCCCAATTGGCCGCTCCGACCGAGAGAGGCCGAGCTCTGGCCTCCGGAGGCGCCGCGAATCGACCTTCGACGGTGTACACCTGAAAGCTGCTCGCCGGGAACGCGGCCTCGAGCGCGTCAAGCACGAACCCGACGCCCTCGCGCTTGGTACGGAACGCCTGGGAAAGCTCCGCCGTCATCGTGACGGCATGCAGGTCGCCCGGAGCGCCACCAACCGCCCCTGCGGCCTCGGTCAGCGTTGGAATCAGAGCGGCGGTGTCGTCCTTCAGCTCGAAGGGCAGGCACAGGCTGCGAAGAGTCGGACAGCCGGTCCCGGCCTCGAGCCGTGTCACCTTGACGTTGACACCGCCGATATCCCAGCCAAGAATCGCGGGCGACATGGTCATTCACCTCCTGCTGGGCTAGGATCCCGGATGCAGATCATTCCCGTGCTGGACCTGGCCGGCGGCGTTGCCGTACACGCCCAGGCCGGCGACCGCAGCCGCTACGCACCACTCATTTCCGACCTGGTGCCGGACCGCACCGGAGACGCACTTGCGGTCCTGCGTGCGTTTCACGACGTCCTCGGGGTCCACGAGTGCTACGTGGCCGACCTCGACGCGATCCAGGGCGGTGCCCTGCAACGATCTCTGATTCGCGAGCTCGCCCAGTTCAACACCGGGTTTGCCGGCGCGCTGCTGGTGGACGCCGGCACCAGCCAGCCCGGCGGCGCACTCGAAGTCCTGTCCTGCGGCGCCAGCGAGGTCGTGGTGGGACTGGAGACCCTTCAGGCCTTTTCCGACCTTGCCGCTATCGTCGGCGCGGTGGGCCCAACCCGCCTGGTGTTCAGCCTCGATCTGCGGTTGGGCAACCCGGTGCTTCACCCCGCCATGCAGGACGCCAGCGGCGTGGGTCCGGATGCCCTGAGTCTTGCTGCCCAGGCTACCGCGGCCGGCGTAGCGACGCTGCTGGTGCTGGACCTCGGGCGAATCGGTACGGGATGTGGCGTGGACATCGGTCTGCTGGAGACGCTGCGACGTCGTTTTCCTCGAGTCCGGCTCCTTGCCGGCGGGGGTGTGCTCACGCGGCGGGACCTGGAGCGCATGCGGGACGTGGGATGTGATGCTGCCCTCGTGGCCAGTGCCCTCCACACGGGAAGGCTGTCCGCGTCCGACCTGTCCGAGCTTGCTGCTCCCGTATCCTGGAACGATCAGTCGGAAACGAGCGCCTCGCGGTAGGTGGCTGACTGGCCGTAGTTCTCCTCCACCTCCAGCTCCAGCAGGGTCAGGTGGGTATAGCCACTCGCCGCGAGCTCCTGTCGCACCTGCACACCCAAGTACTGCGCCAACATCTCAGCCGTGCTGTTAGGAATCGGAATCAGCGCGCAGTCACGCCGAGGAAAGACGTAGGCCGGCTCGCCGAAGTAGTCGACCGCAAGCCGATCACCTTCCTCGCGGAAGGCGAGCTTGGGATTGAGGGTGGGCAGCAGTACCTTGTGATCGATGGTGTCGACCAGCTTACGGACGATCTGCTTCAGAACGCTGAAGTCGAGGACGAACAGGCACTCGGAGTCCACCGCCCCCTCGACCGCCACGCCGACGCGATAATTATGGCCGTGGAGCGTCTCGCACTGGTGCCCGCGAAAGGTGATAAAGTGGGCTGAAGCGAAAACCAGATAGTCCTTGCTGACCTGGACTCTGAAATTGCTCTGCACGGTAGTTCTCCTAGCGGTCCCATCCGCCCTCAAGTATAACGACGAATAATGCGGCACAGGTGAGGTCGGCGGTGGTGCCGGGGTTCCGCCGATTCCGTGGATCCCGCAGCTCGGCATCCAGCGCAGCAAGTGCCTTCCGCCCGGCGGCCGACCGTGTGCCCCCGACCTCCCGCACCTCCAGAGCGCTCCGGGATACCGACTCGGCCTCGGCCTGCCCTAGCTTCCGGGCAATGTGGGTGTCCGGGGTCGACGCAAGCAGCGTGAGGTAGGCCTCGACCGCAGCCTCGGTCCACCCGAGCCCCTCCTGGCGCCCGGCCCGAACAGCCGGGACGCCAACCTCGAACGTGAGTGCGAAGTCGGTGACGTATTCCCGGGCGACGGCGTCCCGGTCGGCCGCGAGCGCCATCGCGTCACGTAGCGTCACGGTCGGCGTATCCGACACGTCCTCAGCCGAGCTTGCTCCCAATCCGCCCGGTCCGGCATGCCGGATGGCAGCGTATACCTGAGCCGCGTCCGTAACCGTGGTTTCCTTCAACACCACGGCCAGCCGTTCCCGCAGGCTGCCCCCGGACCGCAGGGCTGCCCGCGCGAGGGGCGCCAGCAGCAGCACGATACCCAGGTTGGTGTTGGACCTGGTCCAGCGCCGGGTGGCCTCCACCGAGGTCCGGATGGTGGTGCCGAGCGGATGTTCAGCCGCACCCGAGAGCGCCGGCCCGATCGCCACCGCGCTGGCCAGGAAGTCCTCGTACCGCGTGTCGTGAAAGTGAAGCCCGGGAGAAACATTTCCGGGCTTGGGGGCACTTACCTCCAGCAGACATGCGAGCTGGCCAGCGGCCGCCACATCGGCCGGGGTGCTCACCCGGCCTGGAGCGCAAGAAAGTCGACCAGCCTTCCGGCGACGTCGATATTGGTTGCCTCTTGTAAGCCTTTCCAGCCCGGGATGCCGTTTACCTCCAGCACGTAGACCTTTCCGTCGCTGTCCGCCACCAGATCTACTCCAGCGTAGTCCGCCCCCACCGCGGCGGCGGCGCGCACCGCCAGGGAGCTCCACTCGTCAGACAGCACGACGCTTCGAGCTGTCCCTCCCCGTGCCAGGTTGGTCCGCCACCCTGTGGATCGGCGCTCGATGGAGCCCAGCACCCGGCCGCCGACGACAAAGGCTCGAATGTCCACGCCGCCGTGGTCGATGGTTCGCTGCAGGTAGTACACCCCCCGGATCTGCTCGATGGTGCGGAAGACACGGAACGCCATCTCTTCATCACTCACCCGGACCATTCCGAGCCCCATCGAACCGAACAGCGGCTTCACGATGACATCGCCAAGTGCCCGGAACGCTGCGGTGGCCTCATCCGCGCTGTCGCAGACTACGGTCTCCGGAGTGGCGACGCCGCATTGCTCGAGCAGAGCCGAGGTCCAGAACTTGTCCACCGTGCGTTCGATGGCCCGGGGTGAGTTCATCACCCGGACATCCCGGTCCTCCAGACGGTGCAAGGCATCGACCCGGAAAATGATCTGCTCCAGCGAGCCCGAGGGGATGATGCGAGCCAACACCGCGTCCACTCCATCCAGCTCCGTACTCCGGCTACGAAGTCCTGAGGCTGGCCCGATACTCGCAACCAGCCCCTCGTAGGGAAGCACCACCGCCTGGTGCCCCCGTTCGGCCGCCGCCCTTTCCAGCTCCGTGGTGTGCCAGCCGGTGCGGGCGGCGAGGACCGCGATTCGCAATTATTTCGTCTCCGCCCCAATCAGAGCGTCGAGTCCCCCGCTGGCGAAGTTGCCCAGGTCGTCTCCTACCTTCTTGAAAGCCGGCGTTGCTATGCCCTTCCTGGCCGCTTCCATCGAAGGGAAGTACAGCTCGGCCTGGCGGTAGCGAGCGGGCTTGGACCCGTCGAGGTTGGAGTTAAAGCGGGTGAGCTCGGCACGCGTGAAGCCGATCTCCCGCTGGCTCGCCACGACCAGGGGCACGTGCGTCTCGGCGTAATACTTCTCGAACGCTACCGTGTCCTTCGGGGCTTTGTAGATCACCGTCACGATGGCCCCAGGCTCGTCCGGGCCAGCGGCATGATCATTGGTAGTCGTCGCCACCATCCCGATGAGGCCGCCGGAGGCGAAGTTCGGCAGGTCATCAGCAACCTTCTTGAATCCCGGGGTCGCCACCCCCTTCTGCAGGTCATCCATGGAATCGAAGTAGAGCTCGGCCTGGCGGTAGAACGTCGGCTTCTTCCCGTCGAGGTTGGACGCGAACTTCGTCAGGTCGGCCCGTTTGAACCCGATCTCGTTCTGGTTGGCCACGACCAGGGGAACATGAGTGGCTGCGTAGTGCTTCTCGAAGGCAGCCGTGTCCTTGGGCGTGTTGTAGATGACCGTCACGATTGCCCCCGGCCCGGCGGGTGCCGCGGCGGTGGCCGTGTCTGCTCCGGGGGTGTCTGCTGCTCGGTCTCCGCCCTTATTGCAGGCGAGGGCAAGGATAGGGGCGGTAACCAGCAACCAACTCGAGCGACGCATAAAGCTCCTGGGGTTAGGTGTGGAGCGAGGCCTCGAGCACCTCGGGATTCAAACGTCCGGCGTGAAACGTCCGGCCGCTTTCGGTGCTGGTAAGCCACACCTCGGCGGGGCTGAACAACAACGGATCGATCTTGTAGAAATCTCCCCCGTGCCGCTGGAAGATCTCGTAGAATGGTGTGCCATAGTCGCGTGAGGCGGAAGCGGGCACCTGTTCGGCGAGCTTCTCCAGCTCGGCATCGGGCGCTTTGATCGTGTAGCGGGCCTGGCCCCCGTAGAGGATACAGTCATTGGTGCGGCCGATGGCCCTGAGATCGTTCTTGGCCACTGGAGGGAGCGGCGCGGTTCCCATGGCGCTCACGACCCGCCTCACGTCGAATCCCAGGGTTTCCATCTTGTGCAGGCCGGTCTCGATGATCCGAGCCGAGATCTGGACGCCACCGGCAATGCTGGCCGTCGGTGCCACCACAAAGGTGAGCTGGACCGGCTGCACGCGCGCCTTCTCAGCCACCCAGGCCGCCACTTCGTCGTTCGGAAGCGAGCGGGTCTCGAGGACGAGTACCCCCTCGTCCGCCTGTTCCTCGTATCCCAGCTTCTCGAACAGCTCGCGCTCTACTCTGGCGTGGGCCCGCAGGGGCCCCGATCCCATCGCGAAGAACTTGTCGACCGAAATGGCCCAGCCGGCGTACTGAGAGGCCATACAAGCCACGGCAGGATGATCGGTCCATACGATTAATCCGGCATAGGACCGGCCACCGATCTGGAGGGGAGCAAAGCTCACGTTGCCCAGCCCTCCCATGCAGATCTCGGCCACGGCGAGTCCCGCCTCAATTCCCCCTTCAGCCTCCACCCCGGCATCGATCACCCGTGCTCCACTCGGGAGCCTGGAAGCCCTCACCCGAAGGAGGTCCGCTTGATTCGCCATACTGTCGGCGATTTCACTCGCGGCCTCGTTCATCCGGAGTGAGGTCACTTGCTCGTCCATGCGAGAATCTCTCCCTTGCCTAACTCGGCCATGTCGCCGCTGTAGCGGCGATAAAGGCCGTTGAGGTGTCGTGGCCGTACCGGGAGCCCGTAGCTGGAGCGCAACCGGGTGAGCAGCAGCCGCAGGTACGCCGGCTGGAAGGTGCAGGCATAGAAGTACGTAGGTGGCGGTGTGATCCGGCCCAGGGCCACCACCGAGCCCCGCTTGGACCACAGCCCCGTATCGGCTCCTACCGGCCCGAATACGACAACCGTTCCCGCGATCATGCCGAGGCCCGTCCTCTCGCCGGCGGCCCGGAGAATAACCAGGAGACCACGGCGCATCGCCGCGCCAGCCTCGGCTCCGGCTGACCCGCGCACGATCAGCTCTCCACCGGTCATTCCGCGCTTGAAGCCAGGCGGGGCGGCTCCCGCGCGGGGGCCTGCGTCGCCGCCGATGTCAATTGTTCCTCCCGACTGAGCCAGGCCGGCCTCGCGACCGACGCTGCCATCGACGATCACCTCGCCCTCGATGAGACCAGCCCCAAGGCGATCGGCCTGATCGAGCTGGCCCACGAAGCGGATTTTTCCCTGGGGGTGGCCGTCCAGTGCAAAGAGATCACCCAGGTGCACACTGCCATCGTGCTCCAGGTATACCGGTCGGTTGGCCAGCTCCCTGGCAGAGAGAGTAGCCCATGAGCCGGCCAGCGCCTCGGACAGATCCGCCCGTTGCCGCAGGGGTGCCTTCAGTTTGGCGACGAGACCACTCACTCTGCTGCTCCGCTCATGATCTTCCGCAGGTAGAAGTGGTGAGGGCCAAGCTTGCCGCCATAGTTTCCGGCGGTGATAGCGACTACCCCGTCCCGGCAGGCAGCATCGATGCCGGTTTTCATCGCCGAGGCGATGACATTCGTATCGAGTCCATTGACTACGATCTCGAGCACCGAGTTCACGCCTTCGGGCAGTGCGCTCACGGTGACCGCGCGCAGCGTCGGGCAGAACGCATCGTTGGTGGAGGCGATCATGGATTTGATTCGGCGCGCGCCCACCTTGCTGCCGCTCCGAACCACGCC
>JALYPB010000335.1 GCA_030856585.1 Gemmatimonadota bacterium
CTCGTACGCAGCCCGGGCCGCGGTCCAGTTGCGCCGCTCTTCCTCCAGCGCGCCGAGCTCGCACCAAACGCGCACCAGCGAGGGATCGAGCTCCAGTGCCGTGTTGAACGCGGTTAGCGCGGCTGCCCGGTCTCCCAGACGCACGGAGGCCTGCGCCTGAAGATGGAACAGCTCGGGCTGACCCGGTGCCAGAGACTGCCCCTCTCGAATGGAGTCGAGCGCCGCGATGGCATCGCCCATGGCGAGCCGAACCCGGGCGCGAGCGGTCAGGACGGCGACATCGCCGCATACCCGGGCGGCCAGGTCGTCCGCCAGTGGGGCCGCCTCCTTGGCCCAGCCCAGGGCCAGGAGTGCCCGAATCTCGCCCAGGGTGGCATCGCGGTCCGCCGGCAGAATCGCACGAGCCTCGCGATAGCGCTCCAGCGCCTCACCGTAGAAGCCACGTTTGGCGAAGATGTCGCCCAGAAGCACCGCCGTAGCACCGCGCGGCGCATTGCGCACCGCGGCCCGATTCAGCTCCGCGGCGGCCTGATCGAGGAGACCCTGGGCGATAAGGCCCCGCGCCGTGATAAGCGCGTCATCGGTCGGCTCGGACTGCATGGCCGGCTGGGATGGCGCCAGTTCCGCAAAGAGTTTGTCCAGCGCGGGCGGGTCGAAGCTGAATTCGCCGGCCAGCTCTTCCCCGCTCACGTCCGCTACCAGTTCGGGGGCGATGGCGATAGTCGGGTCTTCATACTGGAGATCTATGGTCAGCGCGAACTTCTGGGGCACGTACAGCGGCTCCAGCTCCAGGGCGCGCCGCGTCTCACGCAAGGCGCCGTCGAAGTCGCCCAGCTGGCTCAGGACGAAACTCAGGTTGTAGTGCGCAGCCGCGAAATTTTCGTCGGCATCCACGGCGCGTCCGAACGCATTGCGGGCGTCCTCGAAGCGCTTGAGCTCCACCAGCACCAGGCCGATGCCATTCCATCCGATGGAGCTGGACGGCTGCTCCGTGAGGGCCCGCTGATACTCGTCCATTGCCGCCTTGTGCTGCCGCCGCTGGAACAGGAGCAGCGCGAGATTCAGCCGGGCCGCGAAGAGCGGTCGCGAGCCGCCGAGCGCCTGCTGAAAGGCAGCCACTGCGCCGTCGCTCGAGGCCTCACTGGCCCGAATCACGCCGACGTTGTTCCAGGCCAGCTGATAGGCGGAGTCCGCCCCGACGGCCCTCTCATAGGAGGCGAGCGCCTCGGCCCGCTTCCCCGCCTGATGGAGACACACGCCGCGCTCATTCCACATCTTGGGAGAATCGGGGTACTCCTGCACCAGGCCGTTATAGAGCTCGAGCGCAGCGGGAAGCTCGCGGCGGAGCAGGTGTACCTCGGCCATAGCCTGCAGGTTCAGCCTGCGATCCTCGCCGGCCTCGAGACCCGCCCGGTACTCTCGAAGGGCGTCGTCGTGATACCCCTTCTGCCGGAAGGCCACGCCAAGGTTGTAGTGGGCCAGTGGAGCGTTGGGTACGGGCTGTGGTCCAGCGGGGCCCCGGGGCAGCGGGGCAGTTCGATCGGTGCTGGCTGCCGGCGCTCCATTCTGACTGGCCGTCCCGCTGTCCCGCCGCCCCGCCGCCCCGCCTTCAATCGCAAGATTGGCTTGTGCGCGGGCCAGCATCGGGTTGAGTTCCACCGCGCGCTTGGTAGCTATGCGGGCAGCTTCGTGCTGACCCAGATCGCCGTACACGAAGGCGAGCAGATAGTGGGCTTCGGCGTAGTCCGGGTTCCGGGCAATGGCCTCTTTCAGTGCGCCGAGTGCCGGCTCGCTGAGGCCGCGGTTGTACAGCACCTCGCCGTAATGAAACCGGGCAACCGCATTCGCCGGATCCTCGGCGCAGGCTTTCGACAGCCACTCGCTGGCCGTATCGAGCCGCCCGCGCGCCTTGTCCGAGAGCCCGAGCTGAATCAGGGTGGGAACGTCGTTCGGATGGTGGACCAGCAGCGCCTCGAACTGCACGACCGCTTCGTCGTGGCGGCCCACGGTCGCGTAGGCACGGCCCAGCTCCCAGCGCGCGGTGCGATCCTTCGGCCGGGCCCGGGCTGCCTCGCGCAGCTCCGCGACCCGGCGATCATAGTGCCCGCTGTCGCGGTAGGCGATCTCCAGGTTGGTCTGGGCAACCTGCATCTTGGAGTCGAGCTCCAGCGCGCGAGCGAACTCGCCGATGGCCTCCTCGATCAAGCCCTTTTGGTAGTAGAGAACCCCGAGGTTGTTATGCGCCCCGGCGTCGGATGGGTCGATCCGACGGGCAAAGGAGCGGAGCACCGTGAGATCGCGCTCCGAGAGCGCCGGGGCCGGCATCGATCAGGGCAGTCGGATGGCGTCGAAAATGGCCCGCAGGGACGCGATGTCGGGCAGCAGCAGGAAATGCCCTCCCAGCGGTTCGGGGGTTCCCTCGAGCCGGAACGAAGTCTCCACGCAGAAGGCGTAGTCGCGGTCCTGCCCGAAGTTCAGGTGGGTGCTGGTCAGCACGGCCCCGCTCAGATCGATGACCAGGCTGGGAACCGACGGCACCAGCATCATCCCCATGAAGTCGCTGAGCGCGTTCAGGTACGCGCTGGCCAGAATATTCCCGGCCTCCTTCAGGGCTGACTGCTCCATCTCGAGGAATTCCTGGGTGGTGCCGACCTCGCGGCGCAGCAGGTAATCGCACAGTGTGCGCGCCGACTTCTGCGGGAACAGCAGCAATGCCCGTCCGGTGAGGTCGCCCATCATGTGCATGAGAATGGCGGCAATGACCTCGTCCGGCGCACCGATGGTGTCACAGGCCTCTTCCAGCGGACGGATGTTGACCCGAGGCACCATGATCATGATCGTGCGATTGGTCATCTGCGACAGCGCGGTTGCCGCGTGCCCGGCGCCGATATTGGCCACTTCGCGCATGGCATCGAGCTGGGATGCCTTCAGGTCACGCACGTCTTCCATGCCGTCCTCCTACAGGAGCGCCGCGGCGTCCAGAATAAGTGCCGGTTTGCCGTCGGCCAGAATCGTCGCCCCTCCGACGAAGGGCGGCATTCCCCGAGGGGCATCGAAGGGCTCGACCACGATATCCTGCTGTCCCAGGAGCGCATCCACTACCAGGGCAGTGCGCCGTTCACCGACTTCCAGAATAACGGTCGGTTGCCGAGCCGGCTGTCCCTGCGACGGCGCGGACACCAGATCCCGCAGGTGGATCGTGGGAATGACCTGGTCTCGCACCACCAGGGCCTCCCGGTCGCGCACCGAGGTGACTGCCCGCCGGTCGAACTCTACGGTCTCTGCCACGTAAGCGAGAGGCACGGCGTACCGCTCGCCGCCCGCTTCGGCCAGCAGGGCCCGGACGATGGCGAGGGTCAGAGGCACCCGGATCAGAAAGGTGCTGCCCCGTCCCAGCTCGCTCCGCACCTCGAGCGTTCCGCCCAGTGCCCGCACCCGGGTCATCGCCACGTCCACTCCTACACCGCGGCCGGATACTCCACTCACCGATGCCGCGGTGCTGAACCCGGGCCGGGCCAGCACCCGGACCAGGAGATCGTCCGTAAGGGTGTCGACCTCAGAAGTCGCCAGGCCTTCACGTCGGGCCTTCTCCAGTATCCGTGCCCGGTCGATGCCCCGGCCGTCGTCTACCACCCGGAGCGCCACGGTGTTTCGCTCGCGCGTGGCCGACAGCAGGATCCGTCCCTCAGCCGGCTTGCCCGCGCTGGTACGCTGGTCCGGCGGCTCGATGCCGTGGTCGGCGGCATTGCGGATGAGGTGCAGGAGCGGGTCGCCGATCTCGTCCAGAATGGAGCGATCCAGCTCGATCTCCTCACCCTCCATATCGAAGCGTATTCGCTTCCCAAGGTCGCGGGACAGGTCACGCGCCAGTCGAGGAAACCGCTCGAAGACCTCACCAACCGGAGTCATCCGGGCGGCCAGTACCTCGGTCTGCATCGCCGAAACCAGCCGCGCGATACGCTCGCCGAGCTCGACCAGCGCGGGATCGGCGGCTCCGACAGATAGAGCACTGAGCCGGTTCTTGGCAACGACCAGCTCGCCCACGTGCTTCATCAGCGCATCGAGCCGACGGAGGTCAACCCGAATCTGCCGGCTGCGGGCCTCGACCTCGACCTCCGCGGCAGGTTCCTGGAGCTGGACGGCCTCGACTTCACCAACCGTGCCTAGCGCGGAGGTTATCTCCGCATCGGGCAGCCTGGTCTGAAGCCGGAAGAAGAAACGACCGTCGAACTCGTCTCGCTCCAGCTGAGCCACCGCGGGCCGCAGTCCACTTACCTCTCCTAGTCCTTCCGCGCGCCGGAGCACGAGTGCGGCACGGGCCCCCCGCATCAGCGCGCCCGGCCGGATCGTCACATGCACCGGGCGGGAGCGGGGAGCGTCGGAGGCTCGACGAGTTGGCGGAGCCGTCCCGACCGTAGCCGGCCTGGAAGCGACAGGCGATTGCGGGCCTGCCGCCGCCGGGGTGCCCTCCCCGGTTGCCGCCGAGTCCAGCTCCGCGATCAGAAGCGTATCGGCGTCGGCCTCCGACCCGGCCGCTACCCCTTCAACTGCTTGGCCCAGGGCGTCCACCGCGCGGAAGAGCAGCTGAAAGACCGTAGGGGTGGCGCCTACCCGATCATGCCGGAGCGCATCGAGCAGATTCTCCGCCGAGTGGGCAAGTTGGGCCACAGCGGCGTAGCCCATCGTGGCGGCCATGCCCTTGATCGTGTGAAT
>JALYPB010000363.1 GCA_030856585.1 Gemmatimonadota bacterium
CTATAGTATTGGAAGGCGGCCTCATGCGATGGCAAGCCGCGCATCGATGCTCTTGGCTGCGATGACTGCATCTATCGACTACCGAAGCCCGGCTAACAGCGTACTGAGCTCGTGTTGAGGTGAAACCACCAGCGCGAACCGACTGGCTGCCCACATCGTAGTCAGCGTGGTTCCTGTCGATACGAAGATCTTCCAGCAGAAAGCCGGCCCCACTAACATCGACTTTACTCGACGACTTCAAGAGATCAATGACGTCACCGGGTGCTTTAGCGGAGTACGCAACGGTAAACCCCCCATCACGAAGCGCGTCACGAGCAATGGCAAATGCGGCGTAGTAGGCTCGGCCGCATGCGCAGCGAAGTGAGGCCTCCTCGGGTGCTTTCTTAGGCCGTGATAAGAGAAAGGTCGCCAGATCTAGATTGATGCGTGGGTCCATCAGATCTGAGAGAAAGCTGGGCGCACAGTCAGCTGGATGGTTTGCCGTTCAGTGAGGGAAAGGGCAGCAGCCATCCACTGGTGAATCAACGCGGCATCGTGGATGTAACTCGCCGCCATTCTCGAGCGTCGCAGTCAGGGAGTCGAGGCAACCGGGGAGCGCGCGACGATGACAATGCCGCCGGCCATCGTGGCGGGCACCGAGACCGTCGTCTTCTACTCCCTGTTCCTGCTGGTCCCGGCCTGGGCGCCTCGGCTGTTCTGGATCATGGGATTTCTCCTCCTGTGTAACGTGGCGATGCGGCTCGCCTGGGCCGCAAGACGACTGTGAGTGGAGTTCGTATGCGAGTCACCCGTCGATGCCTCCCGAGCCTGGCAGCGCTGACCCTGGCCTTGGCGGCTGCCGGCTGTCAAGGACGGGGCGACGCGGCCATACCAAAGAGCCAGCAGGCCCGCCTGGAACAGCGGGTTGGCCCGGTCCTCGTCACGATCGATTACCGCCGGCCGGTGGCGCGCGGGCGTCGCCTGTTCGGTGGCATCGTGCCGTACGGCAAGGAATGGGATCCCGGGGCGGACGCGGCGACCACTATTAAATTCAGCGGCGAGGTATTGCTGGAGGATCAACCGGTGCCGAGGGGCACCTACAGCATCTGGGCCATTCCCGGCGCGGAGCTGTGGACCATCATCCTGAGCCGTGCGGCCAGGGTGTTTCACGAGCCGTATCCGGTGGGGAAAGACGCGCTCAGAGTGTCGGTCAGGCCGGGCAAGGGACCGCACATGGAGACGCTGGGGTTCTACTTTCCGATGGTGGACGCCGACAGCGCGCTCCTCTACCTCCAATGGGGTGAGACGGTGATCCCACTCCACCTGCGAGCCCAGCCACGGGACGCCCGATGAAAAGAGTTGCCCGCGAGATTCTCCCATGGCTTTACTGCTGGTGAGCAACGTGCCGGCGATGTTCCGGAGAACGGATCAACCATGACCAAGAGGCGACAACAGGGGTGCTGAGCCTCGTCGGCATCGTCGCGGGGCTCGTCGTCGTGGGCGGCTTCCTATCTGGGCGCCGCCTAGTGGAGCGTCTCTGAAGTTGCGCTAGTGGTATTGCTGACGTATCTTGGGGCCATGCTGACCTCCTCGGCGGCGCTGGTGCTCGCGCCGGACACGCGGGCGGAGTTGGATGCGATCACCCGGTCGACCCGCACGCCCGCCGGCCTGGTCCAGCGAGCCCGGCTGATTCTGGCATTGGCGGCCGGGGAGTCCTACACCGCGCTCACCGCGCGCTGGGGCGTCGCCGCCACGAGCATCAGCCGATGGAAGCGACGGTTCGCGGCCCGCGGGATCGCCGGACTGCAGGATGCGCCCCGCAGCGGCCGGCCAGATCGGTTGAGCCCGGCGCTTGAGGCCAAGATCATCGCCCTCACCCAGCAGCCCCCGCCACCGCCGCTGACCCAATGGTCGGTGCGCCGGATGGCCGCACGGGTCGGCGTCAGTCCGGCCACGGTCCAGCGCGTCTGGGCGCGGGCCGGGCTCACGCCCCATCGCCTCGAGCGCTACGTCGCCCGTCCCG
>JALYPB010000377.1 GCA_030856585.1 Gemmatimonadota bacterium
GGCACGACGCTGCCGTCCGACAGGGTGACGCTATGATCTTTGGGTGACACCGCCGTAACCCGGGTGTTGAGCCGGAGCTCGCCTTTGAGGTGGGGAAGAAACCCGTCCATAAGGGCCTGGAATCCGCCCCGGAGAGGATAGCCGAAACGTGCGTTCGGACCCATCGGCTTGGGGACGGGAGAGAGCGCGCCGTGCACCATCTCCTCCAGGTTGGGAAGCGGCACCCGTCCACCCAGCCATGATGTCTCCATCTCGTGTAGTGGCACTGCCCAGAGCTTCTGGTTGTATGGAATGGCAAAATGCTTGGCGATCCCGGCTCCCCAGACCTTGTAGATGAACTCCTCAAAGTTCCGTGGCTCACCCTTATGACCAGCCGCAAGCCGCCGTTCCCGCCCGTTGTAGGCAACCTTTCTGGCGGCGGCCCCGGGCTTCATCAACGGCTCGAACATGCCGCGGCGGTCGGGACCGGTGTAGTCGCCGTTACTCCCGTTGTCCGCGGCGGCTTTTTTCGCGGTCAGGCTGCCGAACCGGGCCTCGATGGCCCCAACGATACACTCCGAGATCACCTCGGGCGGCAGGCCGTAGAGCGCGCCCTGAAAGGGATAGCGGGTATAGACCTCCTTGCTGTAGATCCACGCCTCACGATCCTGCCAGTGGACGTTGTCGCCCAGGAGCATCCGGTAGAGCTCGTGAACGTAGGGATCGTTTGAAAACATGATGTGTCCGGCCATATCGAAGGTGAAGCCGCTATCGTCGATCGACCGGCACCAGCCCCCGACTCTGCTGTCCTGCTCGACGAGCAGTGAATCCGGGCCCAGATGATAGGCGGCACTGAGGCCGGTAGGTCCCGCGCCAATGACAACCACGGGAGCGGTAGATTCGGACGAGTGCATGTGCTTGGGTGGCATGGAAACCTTGAATCCTTTCGATTACGTCGAGCTCGCGGGCTCGGTATTGTCGTATTGTCGTCAGGCCGGAATCCGGACGGCCAGATTGGTGGCCATCGCCCGGTCCAGCAGCTTGTCCATGGCGGCCACAGTCACGTCCCAGGACGTACCGGCCAGAACTTTTCTCATCTGGGCTGCACGCCCGGCTCGTTCCTCCGGGCTCGAGGCCATGGCGGCCTCGCACGCCGCCAGGAAATCATCCGGCGTTCCACCCAGGTACACGATGTCTCCGTAGGGCTCGGCAACGTCGGTGATCGGCGTGCTGACGATCGGCAGCTCGGCGGCCATGTACTCCAGGGTCTTGGTCGGACTGATGAAGCGGGTGGCGTCGTTTTTGGCGAAGGGCAGCAGGCACACGTCCCAGCCCGCCAGGTAGCGGGGCAACTCCTCATAGGTGCGCTGGCCGAAGTATCGGATGTTGGGCCGCCGCGGCAAGCGTTCCGGATCGATCTTCACGACGGGTCCGACCAGCACGATCTGCCAGTCGGAGCGAGCCTCCGCCAGCCGGTCCACGATCTCCAGGTCCAGCCGTTCATCGATGACGCCGTAGAATCCAAGGCGGGGGCGGGGAAGCTCAGCCTGGTCCTCAGCCTCGCTGACCGGGTGGCCGTCATTTCCGGTCAGCCGGAAGTGTGCCGCATCGACACTGCTGGAGAAGCAGTGCACGTTTGGGTGGCGCGATTGCTTGGCACGGAAGAGGCTGGGCCCGCCGGTGAACATCACATCGGCACGTTCCAGCAAGGCGGCCTCGTGGGACAGCAGCTCCGGCGGAGCGCCCAGAAACAGGGACAGCTCGTCCATGCAGTCGTAGACGACCGCATCCGGTCCGAGCGCCTCCACCAGCGGAAGGGCCATCGGCGTGTACAGCCAAGCCAGCACGTTGGTATCGCCCAGCTCCGCTGCCAGCTGGGTGATCAGCGGATCGAGTACGGGAAGCTGGTCGGCATGGAAGCCAGGGGCGCGTAGCGGCGTCCTGGGCCGGTATACTGTCAGATTGGGCTGGGGCCTGCTGCGCTCCCAGCGAGGTGGGCCGTCCAGGTCCAGCTCCGGCTCCTCGACAAAGACCACCGGATGTTTGGCGGCAAGGCGAGAGAGAAGGTGCTGGGGGCGTTGGTAAACGAAGTTCCAGCGAAGGTGGGAGAATGCAACAATCGTGTAGTGGGAGTTCATGGAGCGCTCGTACGTTTTACGATTGATCGTTGACTCAAGAGAACCGTCTGACTCCAGGGTCTTGGCGGACCATCCTCTCCCGGAGCTTGGAAGGCTCCGGCGGCTCGGTGCGTAGTGACCGCATCTGAATTGTCAGCGCGGTCAATTTCGCCCTGCGTGATACTCATTTCCGGGTTGTGCACCGCGTAAACCGTGTGAGTGCCGTCACAGAAGACTGACGGCAAAAGGTCAGTTTTTCAGACTCAGGAGGGATAATGGGAACCAAGACATTTATTGGCGGCCTGACCGCCGGTGCCGGGCTGGTCTACCTGCTCGACCGGGAGCGAGGACAGGTTCGGCGCCAGCGGCTGAGCAGCCGAATTCGATCGATTGTCGATGACGTGGCCTTCGCTCTCGAGACCAGTCAGTCCCAGGCCGGCGACTTCCGGCCGATGAGCTATGGCTCCCGGATCGGCGACCTCGAGGGCCTGGGTGACGCTACCCTGAGATCGGCCCTGCGAGGAGAGCCGGTGTCGGGCTCGGGCACGACCGCTTTGAAAGTGGCCGGCGGTTTACTTGCGCTTTTTGGTCTCACCCGCCGTGGCAAGCTGGCCACGCTGCTCCGAACGGTGGGAACCGGGCTCTTGCTGGATTCAGCCAGGCGGGGCCAGATCGGGATACCCGGGGTGTCGACAGCCGACCGGCGCCGAGCGGTAGATATCCAGAAGACGCTCTACATCGATGCTCCAGTCGACCAGGTGTACGCCTTCTGGAGCACCTACGAGAACTTCCCGCTCTTCATGTCCCATGTCCGCGAAGTCGAAGACCTTGGGGGTGGGCGCTCCCACTGGAGTGTGAGTGGACCGGGCGGCCTGCCCATCGAATGGAGTGCGGTGCTGACTCAGCAAGTACCCGAACAAGTCATTGCCTGGAGAAGCGAAGCCGGCTCGATGCTGGAGAATGCCGGGGTCATCCGTTTTGCCGCGGCCGGAAGCGGGACTCGGGTGAACCTGCGCTTCTGCTACCATCCACCTGCGGGCGGCGCCGGCGTCGCCGTAGCCCAGCTTCTGGGGTCGGACCCCAGGGCCAAACTGAATGAAGATCTCGGGCGCATGAAATCGTTGCTCGAGGCAACTACCGGGAGTGGAACACATGGCAAGGAATCTCAGCCGTAAATTCGCCACCATGTCGGAGGAGGAGCGGGCTCGCTTCGAGCTGGAGGAAAGCAAGGGGACCAAGGACCGGCCGGCGGAGCTGGACTTCGAGGAGCCGCGGGACCCGGAGCGGATGGGCGCTCACTATGCCAATCCGAGGGACGAGACCGCCGACCCCGGGCATCGGGATGGCATGGCAGCGCTCCTGGACGACGAGGCCCACGAGCGAGCGGTTCGAAAGGCGTCCAGGAAGCCGAAGACCGGGGAGCCCAACCCGGAGTCGGACGGGTGAGGAGACGTGCACGAGGGGTCTCAAAGCGCAGATTGGTCATCGCCGCGGGCCTCTCGCTCTGGGCAGCTCGCCGGTGGGGGCCTCGCGGCTACAGTCTGAGGGAAAAGACGGTTCTGATCACCGGCGGCTCTCGGGGCCTCGGATTGGCGCTCGCACGCCAGATGCTGCGCGAGGGGGCGCGGGTTGCCATTTGTGGTCGCGATCCCGAGTCGCTCGAGCGCGGGCTCGCGTCGCTGACGGCAACCGGCGCCGAAGTCATGGCCGTGGCGGCCGATGTCACCGACTCGGGGTCGGTCGATCATTTGATCGAGAGTGTGCGCCAGCGGTTCGGACCGATCGATGTGCTGGTCAACAATGCCGGCGTCATCGAGGTCGGTCCGGCGGTCACCATGGCGGTGTCCGACTACGAGGAGGCGATGGACACCAACTTCTGGGGCATGCTCTACCCGACGCTCGCTCTCCTGCCCGAGATGCGGGCAAGGAAGTCGGGACGGATTGTGAACATCACGTCCATCGGCGGAAAGCTGGGCATACCCCATCTCCTGCCCTACAGCGCAAGCAAGTTTGCCGCGGTCGGATTTTCGCAGGGACTTCGGGCGGAACTAGCCGGCGACGGCATCAAGGTGGTGACCGTCTGCCCCGGACTCATGCGGACCGGCAGCCCTCGCAACGCCATCTTCCGGGGGCAGCACCGGGCCGAGTATGCCTGGTTCAGCATCAGCGATGCATTGCCCGGCCTCTCTATAAGCGCCGAGAGCGCCGCCCGCAGGATTATCTCCGCCTGCCGCCGCGGGAGTGCAGAAGTCCTGTTCCCCATGCCCGCCCGGGTGGCCGCTGTGGTGAATGCCGTCGCTCCGGGGCTTACCAGCAGCGTTCTGTCCGCGGTGGACCGTCTGCTCCCAGGGGAGGGGGGCACGGGTGGAAGACGTAAGGGGGAGGAAAGCCAGTCCCGGTTATCCCCCTCATGGCTCAGCCGGCTCGGCGATCGAGCAGCGAAGAAATACAACCAAATTTCATAGGAAGGCCTTATGGCGTTGACAGACAATGGCGGTTCGGACGAACGGTGGGAGAATCTGCGAAGGCACAAGGACCAGGCGGACGTGGGGAAGACCGAGCGTCTGGTGTCCGCACTTGCCGGTGTGGCACTGGTAGTGTTGAGTCTTCGGAAGCGCCGGCTTCGGCCGATCCTGTTCCCGGTGGCTACCGGACTGATCGCCCGCGCGCTCACCGGTCGTGGCCCCACCAAGCGCGCGCTGGGGAAGCTCACTCGCGGGGAGAGCTCCGATAGTCCGGTTGCGAGCGTTGGCCGGGGGCAGGGAACCAAGGTTGAGGAGAGTATCACTATCAACCGCCCGGTGCTCGAGGTATACCGCTTCTGGCGCAACTTCGAGAACCTGCCGCGGTTCATGGATCACCTTGAGGCCGTCACGGTGATCGACGAGACCCGTTCCCGCTGGGTGGCCAAGGGTCCGGCTGGTACTCGGGTGGAGTGGGACGCAGTCATCCACAACGAGATCGATGACGAGCTGATCGCCTGGCGCTCGCTGCCGGGTTCCGAGATCAATAACGCCGGATCGGTACACTTTGAGCCGTCTGCCGACGGGGCCGGTACCGAAGTTCGCGTGGTGCTGAGTTACGAGCCTCCGGCCGGCAAGCTGGGAGTCGCCGTCGCCAAATTGCTCGGCGAGGAGCCCTCGAAGCAGGTCGCCGAGGACCTGCGCCGGCTCAAGCAAGTGATGGATTCGGCGGAAGTGGCCACCGGCTCCCGCGCACGGAAACCGAGTCCGACCACTCGGTGACCTACGACTGCATCGTCGTTGGCGCCGGCCCGGCCGGTCTCAGCGGAGCGCTGATGCTGGGCCGTTGCCGGCGTAGTGTGCTGGTGTGCGATGCCGGCGAGCCCAGGAACGGGCAGTCGGATGGCCTGCATGGGTATCTGACTCGGGACGGAATGCACCCGGGCGAGTTTCTCCGCCTGGCCCGCCAGGATCTCGAGCGGTATTCCACGGTCGAGTTCCACCGGGGTGAGGTCATCGAGGCCCGGAGGACCTCAGGCGGATTCAGCGTGGTCTGCGACGGCGGTCTTCGGTTGAGCGCCCGGAAGCTGCTGCTGGCCACCGGAGTGGTGGACGAAGTACCCAATATCGAGGGGATCCACGAGCTCTACGGAAAGAGCGTGCACCACTGCCCCTACTGCGACGCGTGGGGGTGGCGCGACCAGCCGCTGGCGGTGTATGGCCGCGCCGAAAACGGCACGGCGCTCGCCCTGGCCCTAACGGTGTGGAGCGACGATCTGGTGCTTTGCACCGATGGTCCCAGCGGATTGTCAGAGGATGAGGAAGAGCAGCTGAGTCAGGCGGGAATAGAAGTGCGCGAGGATGCGGTGGTCCGGCTCGAAGGTGAGGACGGGTTCCTGGACCGGGTCGTCTTTGCCGATGGTGATCCGCTGCCGCGGCGAGCGCTCTTCTTCTACTCCGGCCAGCATCAGCGGTCTCAGCTGGCTGAGCAGCTCGGCGCCCGCTTCAACGCGGAGGGCACGGTGGATACCGGGAAATGCGAGGCCACCAATGTCCCAGGACTGTATGTGGCGGGGGATGCCTCGAAGGACGTTCAGTTCGTGATCGTAGCGGCTGCGGAAGGGAGCGAAGCGGGCATGGCCATTAATAACATCCTGCTCCAGGAAGATCTCGCTCAGAAGAGGAACTCGACGCCCAGCCGCAGCAGCCGGGGAGGGCCGTACGCAAACAGTGGCTGAGTGAAATCCCTGGCCGCTGACAGGTATAGCGGATACAACTCTTCCCGTCCCTCGACATACCCATTCCCATCGATGTCGGCGAAGGCGCGGTACCGAGCCGACTCGTAGGGAATCTCCTCCGGGTGAGCCTGGTAGGCGGCCTCCGCCAATGCCTCGATCCCCGCGATATCGGGACCCGGCTCTCCGGTGTCCCTTCGCACCGCAACGATGTTCCGCCGGTTCAGCAGGTTTCGCACATCCAGGTACACTCCGCCCCGCACACTACCAAGTCTCACCGGCCTGCGGACCAGCAGATCGACCGTCATGGTAGCGGGCAGCCGCGCGTCGTTGGGCAGCCCGAGCAGCGAATCGCCGGCTGCGTTGCTGCGGGAGAACGGCAACCCGGAGCTGAGTCTCACGATGGCGGCGCTCTCCAGTCCCGCGAGTAAGCGCGCACCGAGCAGTCATGGCGATGCTTCCTGGTGGAATAGCGCCGACGTGCGAGCCAAGCGCGACGAACGCCAGCCTGCCATCGGGCGCCGGTGCCGGCGACTCCACAGCATCGGTGGCGCCGATCCCGATGGTCGTGAGGTCGCAGGTCTGCTGCCGCTGGCTTCCTCCTGTAGCAGGAATGAGGGCAAAACAGACGTCCTTGTCGCGCCGGCCCAGCTGCTGGGCGGAGTAGACGATGCCGGAGCCATCAGGCAGCCAGGCAG
>JALYPB010000426.1 GCA_030856585.1 Gemmatimonadota bacterium
GAACCTCGAATCGCCGGTCGCGCATGGCCTCGAATAAGCTCTGAAACGCCTCTCTTCTGCGAGAGGCAGCCAGCACCGTCACCAGCCGCCGCCGGATGGCAAAGTCTTCCTCCGGATCGAGCAGGTGCCGCGCGAACACGGCGGTCTCCGTCCGCGCCACGGCGCGAAGGGCCTTGATGGCCTGCGGCGCCACTTCGTCCCAGGCGAGCAGCTCGATGGCAGGCTCGATCAGGTCCGGCGGTACAGGCTCCGCTGCCAGTGCGCGCTGAATCTCTCCGGCGTTTCCACTGGCCAGTGATTGCTGTAGCCGGGAGGTAGGGGAGTCCTGCAATGGGGCCGGGGTAAGCTGTACCGGTGGGACGAAGGCGGTAAAGCCTGCTCGCTGTCGTATACCGCTGAGATCGAAACCGCCGACGGTCTGGAGCAGCGCCGATCCTTCATCCTGAAGCGGGTCGGGGACCTCGCCGGCCCGGCGCTGCAGGCTTCCCTCCAGTGCCGACACGTAGCCCACGTGCAGGCGGCGCGCCACCGCCAGTGCGCCGATCGAAAGCGCCACGGAAACACCGAGCAGAATCTTGCCGGCTGCAGCCCCGGCGAGGACCAGCGCCGCGGCGATGAGAGCGCCTCCGACAACATCGCCCAGCCTGGCTGCCCCGACATCGATAAGGAGCTTGGTCGCCCGTTTCTCTCGCGGCGCCACCGGGGTGAAGAGGAGCTCGTAGGCAGCGCGGAAGATCGAGCTGCGCAGCACCACCTCCGCTCCCCGCGACAAGAGTATTGAAGTCAGGCCGGGTACGATCAAGGCGCCCACAGCCCCCAGGGACACGCCGGCGGGAAGAAGTGACGCGCTGCGAGCGATGCCAAGGCGACCGAGCACTCCGCGGAGGGTGGTGACCTGGATGGAAATGCCGAGTAGTGCGGTGACGGTATAGAACACCGCGAAGAGACGGAGCAGGGCCTCGCCCGACGTGGCTGCCGAGGAGACCTGTGCCTTGAACACGTAATCCAGTACCCCCTCCGCCGCGGAGGTCAGTGTCACCAACGCGGCAAGCCCCAGGAGATAAGGCGACGCTCGCAGGATCCGGGCGGCACCAGGCTGCGGCTCCGTACCGGGCATCGGCTCGTGAGCCTGATGCGGGTAGCTCGCGCCGTACTCGACGCCGAGGACCAGGAGGGCTGAGAGCACATGCAGTCCGGCCAGGACTGGAAGCATGGCGGTGAGCGAGAGGGTTGCCCCCACCCGCTCGGGCAGGATCCCCCCGAGCAGGCCGCCGATAGAACCACCGGCAGTGATATGGCCGATGGTACGGCGGGCAGTCCGCGGGTCAAAGCGCTCGGTGACGATAGCCCAGAAGCCGGAGACCAGCAGGGCGCCCAGGGCGGTGAAATGAAGGTACAGGATCACAGCGGCGGGTCGCCGTGCCTGAGCCACGAGCGCCCACTCGGCGAGGAGAAGCACTGCGCTGAGCGCGAACAGACGGAGCACCAGCCGGCTGGGACGCGTTCGGGCCATGATCCGCGCCAGCACCACCGAAACCACGCCTGAGACCACCGCGGCCGCGATCACCATCCCCGGCAACGCATCCACACCGAAGCTGGAGAGAAAGAGCGCGTCCCGGGTTGCCTTGCCGGCAATCTGAAAGGTGATCATCACGGTGCCGGCGGCGGTAGCAGCCGCCACGGCGGGGCCATCGGCTGTCGACAGAAATTGCTTGATCGTCACTGGTCAGCTAACCCTGGTGCATCAGAACCCGAAACCCGCCTGCGCATAGATCCCGGTTCGCTCTTCGCTCCTGGCGATGGCCAGCGACAGGGTGTATGCGTGCTCCAAATAGGAGAGCCACACACCGCCACCGGCGGCGGCATGCCAGGTGTCGGAGCTCTCACCGGCCATGAAGACCCGGCCGGCATCGGCCAGACCGAATACTCCGAAATCGGCAGGCAGGACCAGCTTGACCCTCGCGAGCGAGAGCCGAAGCTCGGTCGATGCGTAAGCCGATGCGTCGCCGGCATACCGGTTCACCCGGCCGAGGCGCACGGTCGAGCCGCCGCCGATAAACGCCGCGTCGAAGAAGGGGTACGCTCCCCACAGCTTCTTGCCGCCCACCCGGAGCGCGAGCGTGGGTTGCAGCGGTGCATTGGCGGAGAGATAGGTGACGGCCTCCCCGTGTAACTCGCCGTAGCTGCTGTCCACGTCCCAGACCGCCGGATATGCGTTCCCACTCAGCTCGAGCAGAACGCCTTTGCTGGCGAGGGCCGGCCGATTGCGGCTGTCGTATCGCACGGTGAGCCCGCCGCCCACCTCACCGAAATTTCCGGTGCCGTAGAGGTTGCCGAGCGAGGCAAGGAAGCGGTCCGGGCGATCATCGGTGGCGACATACCTGAGGACCGGTCCCAGCTGGAGGGTCGCTCGGTCGCCCAGAGCAAAGACCACGGCGGGCCGGAGACTGAACGCGTCCTGGGTGACCCGGTAGAACTCGTTGTTGCCTGGTGCCGGGTTCTCGTTGCCGAAACCGCTGAAGCTGATCACGTCGATGCCAGACGCTCGAGCCAGAAGGTCAAGCCGGGTGCCGGAATTCTCTCGTCGGAGATCTCCCCGGTATTCCAGCCGGTAGCTCTTGGGACCAGTGGCGAAGGCGGCCCGGAACGAGTGTCGGCTGGCGTATGGGTCCTTACGGAACCCGTACACCGTCAGTGTCCGGCCGCCACCGATCAGCATCCCGATGTCGGGACCGAGGCTCAGCGAGGTGCTTGCCGTCCAGCGCTTGCCCCAGTCACGCTCGGGAACGGCGTCCGGGTTCTTGCGAGGTATGGTGTAGGGGCGGCGGTCTACCTTGCTGGAAAGACCCGCCGTCCGCGCCGGTCCCTCACCACCGTCATAGAAGCGCTCACGCCCCTTTCGGGTGGAGTCCACCAGCTGGTCCTGGCCCCCGCCTCCCAGGATCCGAAGCAGAGGACCGCCGCCGGCGCCGCGTATGACCGCGCGGTCATCCCCGCCCTCGAGGAAGAGACGAACCTCCCCGGTGGCGCGAGGATCGAACGTCCGCTTGAAGTAGGGGTCGCTGGCCTTGGGATCGTAAAGCGCGAGCTCAACGCTGCCATCGGGGTCGCGAGTCAGACTGGCCTCGTCCGCTGCGTCGCTTGCGTGGACGTCCACCTGTCCGGCCAGCAGATCGTAGTATCCCTTGGCGGCCTGGAGCAGATTATCCCGCCGGGATCGGAGGGACGCGGCCAGAGCAGCTCCTGACAAAGCGTAATGCTCCGGCGGGAGGGCTCGCACGGCAGCGTTGATCACGGCGTCGCTGAGTGCCGACTGGAGTCCGATCGCGGTTGATTCCCACACCGGCCACTCCAGCTCGACCAGCAGCCGCCGATCGAGATCGCGCCCGTTCCAGGTGGCGCCCGAAAGGTAGGGATACTTCGAGCCAAAGTTTGTCAGTTGTGGCGCCGTCTGGCGCGCGATCGACAGGAGAACGCCATCGTACTTCGCGAACGCCTGGTCGCGGTCCTGGGGAATGGGGACCCACCGGCGGGGCACATCGTTTCCGAAGCGAGCCCAACTCCACTGGCCGGAGTGCCGGTCCCAGTCGCCGATCAACAGGTCGATCAGGCGGGCAGAAAGAAAGGCGCGGGCCTCCACCCGATCGTCCGAGCCGCGAGCCATCCGCGCCAGCAGCGAGTCGGAGGCGATGATCTCCGTTGCGCCGCCCCAATGTGCCGGTACGCCCCGGGAGCCACCGACCCGCTCCTCAAGGAAACCCAGGAGCCCGGCGAACTCCGGGCGGAACTCTTTCAACGAGGGGTCGTCGGGCAACAGGTACAGTCGAGTCCTGCCGTGGAGAATTCCCGCGGCATCGAGGAGCGGCCCCACCACGAGCGGGGCGGTGGGGAGAGCGGAGCTGGTCTGATCGCGGACGACCCCACCGGCCACTGTGGATCGAAGCTCCGGCGGCAAAATGGTGGAGGGATCCTTATCCACGGAACGGAAGAAGAACTCACGCCCGTCGGCGGCCGCGAGG
>JALYPB010000461.1 GCA_030856585.1 Gemmatimonadota bacterium
GTATGAGACCATCGGGTCGGCGGTACACCCGACACGGGTCATTGGGATCTCGCTCAACACCTACGATCTCGGCGACGAGGAGGCCCGCAGGGCGTGTGAGGCTGCCACTCGCGAGACCGGACTGCCGGCGACCGACCCGGTCCGGTTCGACGCCTCGCCACTGCTGGAGGCGGTGCGGGGAGGCAGGCAGTCCTATCTGGCTTTCCGGCGAGGCGTGGCCGCGGAGGTATTCTGATCCACCGGGCACAGAAGGGATGACGCGGCACGGCAGGTCAGGTCCCATCCTGACCCATGCTTCATGGACCTCCCCTTCCTCTTTCACCTGACGTCACACTGCGCGAACTGCTGGAGCACCGCCATCCACCGGCGCAGCTCGGTGCCTGGATCCGCGGTGGCGTTCGCCGCATGTACGTCAGTGAGGCTTCGCTCCGCGCGCGATGTTCGGTGCTTGCCAGTACCGATCTCGGCTTTCTGTTAGGGCGCTGCGCGGAGGTTGCTGTTCGCGAGGGGAATAGCACAATCGTCCTGCCGGCGGAGGCAGTGATCGAGTGGCGGGCACTCCAGGTTGCCACCGCCACACCCTACCTGCCTGGCCTGGATCGACTGCACGCGATGTTCCCCGGGCTCCGGACCATCCATAGCGGGTTTCTGGTTCCGGTAGTAAAGGGGTCAGCCGAAGAGGTGCTTGCCCAGTGTCTGGAACAGGGCATTCCAGTGCGGGGAAGTCGTATTGTGTATCAGCCCATGGATTCTTAACGTTACAGGCTCGACCGCCCAACCTGAGCGGCCAACCTGCGTTAATCCCTGGAGTTATCGTGCACCTGCTGCTCTCGCTCAGCGAAACCATAGATCGGCTGATCGAGATCCTCAGGCTCGACCGCGAGGGCATTGTCCGGGCAACGTTCCGGGTCCTCGGCATCTGGCTTCTGGCCTGGCTCGCGCTCCGGGTCGTGAGGCTCAGCGCGGAGCGGATCGAGCAGTCAGTCGACGACGGCGACGACTCAATCACTACGCAACGGGAAAAGCGTGGGCGCACGATATCCCAGCTGCTTCGGAGCGTGGGCCGGGTGGTGATCGTCACCTTGGCGATCCTGCTGACGTTCAATGTGTTCATCAACATCGCGCCGATTCTGGCCGGTGCCGGAATCCTGGGGCTGGCAGTCTCATTCGGAGCCCAAAGCCTGGTCAGAGACGTGATCTCCGGATTCTTCTTTCTGGTCGAGAATCAGTTTGCGGTGGGGGACGTAATCGAAGCCGCGGGGAAGAGCGGTGTCGTGGAGAAGACGACGCTTCGCGTGGTGGTCCTTCGCGATCTCGACGGATCGCTGCACATCATTCCCAATGGCGAGATCAAAGTGGTGAGCAACAAGACCCGAGGCTGGTCCCGGGCCGTCGTCGACATCAGTGTCCCTCACACCGAGGATCTGGACCGGGCGCTTGGGGTGGTCCAGGACGAGGCGGCGAAGTTTTCGAGCGACCCGGTCTGGGGGGTGCAGCTGGATGGGCCGGTCGAAGTGCTCGGCGTCGAATCTCTCACCGACCACTCGGTCGTGATCCGAACCCTGCTGAAGACCCAGCCGGGCTCGCAGTGGTCGGTGGCCCGCGAGTTCCGCCGGCGGCTCAAGAATCGGTTGTCCCGCGAGACCATAGACTCACCCTACCAGGCTCGGCGAGTGCAGGTGACGGTTCGTGGCGGAGGTCCCGACGGCCAGGATACCGCAGCAGCGGCCGCCGCCGGCGCCGGGCCCGCCGCTTCATGACCTTCCGGCTCTACAACACGCTGACGAGGCAGGTCGAACCATTTGAACCCCTCCAGGCCGGAAAGGTCTCGCTCTATACCTGCGGCCCCACGGTTTACAACTACGCTCATATCGGAAACTTCCGGACCTTTCTGTTCGAGGACCTGCTCCGGCGCTGGCTCGAGGCGAGCGGATACGTGGTATTCCACGTCATGAATCTCACCGACGTGGATGACAAGACGATCAATGGCGCGAGCGCGGCCGGCGTCCCTCTCCGCCAGTACGTCCAGCGGTTCATCGAGGCGTTCCACGAGGACCGGGGCTACCTCCGAATCAAGGACGCTACGGTCTATCCGCGCGCCACCGATTTCATCCCCGCCATGATCCGGCTGGTGGAAGCATTGCTGGCCAAGGGCGTGGCGTATCGGGGTGAGGACGGATCGGTGTACTTCGCCATCCGGAAGTTCCCGGCCTACGGCAGGCTGTCCCGGCTGGACACGCGAGAGCTCAAGGCCGGAGCAAGCGAGCGGGTGACCAGCGACGAGTACACCAAGGAGGACGTGCGGGACTTCGCCATCTGGAAGGCGGCGCGTCCGGAGGATGAAAAGGTCGGGGCCGCCTGGGACGCTCCCTTCGGCCGGGGCCGGCCGGGGTGGCACCTCGAGTGCTCCGCCATGGCGCTCGAGCTGGTGGAAAAGCAGTTCGGTACCGACGTGCTCGACATCCACGCGGGAGGCGTGGATCTCATCTTCCCGCATCACGAGGATGAGATCGCCCAGAGCTGCGCGGTCACCGG
>JALYPB010000462.1 GCA_030856585.1 Gemmatimonadota bacterium
CCTATAACCTGACCGCCAAGGTTTTCGGGCTCGGTAACCCGCGAGAGTATTTCGAAGCGGAAGCCGGGGCCACGCAGGCGCCGAAGGTGCAGTTCTAAGGCGGGACAGGGGGACAGCGGGACAGGAACTACACAACAGCAGCTACAAGATAGAAACGAAAGCGGCCTCCGATTTGATATCCGGAAGCCGCTGTTGTTTTCTAGCTGACCCGCTGACCCGCTGACCCGCTGACCCGCCTTAGTCCGTCACCACATTATCCGGCAGCACGTACTTGAGCGGGTCTACCGGCCGCCCCTTCACGTGGACTTCGTAGTGCAGGTGGGGACCGGTGGCGAGCCCCGAGTTGCCCACGAGGGCGATCCGCTGACCGCGCGACACCCGCTGGCCGGTGCGGACCAGGAGCTTGGAGGCATGGGCGAACTTGGTCTCGATGCCGAAGCCGTGGTCGATCCTTACGGTGTTGCCGTAGCCTGATTCCCAGCGGGCATCGGTCACGATCCCTGCGGCTGGCGCCTCGATCGGGCTGCCCATGGGCGCGCTGACGTCGATGCCTTCATGCGGCCGGGCGTAGTGCAGAATCGGGTGAGCCCGCATCGAAGAGAATGCGCTGGAGAGCCAGCCCTGGGTCGGCATGATCGACGGAGTGGCGGCAAGCCTTGCCGAATGATATGCCAGGCTGTCGGCCGCTTCCTTGAATGAGGACGCGAGCAGGTTGGCTCGGCGGATCAGCGCGCTGAGGTCGATCCGCACCTCGGCCGAGCGCCGGGCAATGCCGGTCATCCCAGCCAGGCCCAGGCTGGTAGCACCCGCCGGCCCACCGATTCCCGCGGCCTGAACCTGCGGATCTATCGGCTCGAGGTTGGCGAGCACCCGGATGCGGGCATCGCGCTGGGAAATCCGGGTAAGGGTATCAGCCAGGGTAGACAGGCGACCGTTGAGCTCACCGATCTCGCGAGCAAGGGTCTCGTTTTCCTGCTGGAGTCTGGCGGTACGGGAGAGGTCGGTTGTGTGGGAGACGGTAGCGTAGCCGGCGAGAAGTACCAGGACAAGGAATCCGGCTGCGGCAGAGGCGGCGACCCGCAGTACTCCGTAGGAGACCTCGACAATGCGCGAGGGCTCCGCCCCGTGGGGGACCAGAACCAGAGTCCAACGGCGTTTGGCCATGTCCGATCCTCAACCAGATTGTCGCGTGAAAACGAACAAAATTATCTAGCCCACTGTGCAATACTGGGGCCCTCAGCAGCATGAGCGCAGTCACGCCCCCAACTCAAGGTGACCCCTTGGGATTGGCCTTGTCAAGGGTTTAGTGGAGTGATAACTCTTTCACTGTCAAGTAGTTTCGCACGTCTGCCGTCTAACTGCTATATCTTGACGGGCTTGGGGAAAAGGATGGACGGCTTGGTCACGTTCCGGCCCTCCAGGGAGGGATGTTCCGCGGCTTCCCAGCGCGCGTCGGCAACCTCGCCGTCCAATCCCAGATTTTGCCACAAGGTTTGAGCCTTGGCTGGAATGAACGGGCTGGCCATCAGCGCCAAGCGGCAGAGCGCCCGAGCCAACGCACTTAGCACCCCATCGAGCTCAGCGTCCTTGCCTGATTTCGCGAGGGTCCAGGGTGCAGACTGTTGCACAAACAGGTTCGCAGCCGATACCAGCGTCCACGCCGCTTCCGCTCCTCCCCGCAGGTCCAGCGCATCCATTGCACGCGCGTAATCCCGGACGGCCTTCTGTCCGGCCTGGTCGAGCGACGTGTCGGTGTTAGCTGACGGGACGGCCCCATCCCGATACTTCATCAGCATGGCCAGCGAGCGGGAGGCAAGGTTGCCGAAGCCGTCGGCCAGGTCGGCGTTGTAGCGCTCGTCGAATCGCTCCCAGGTGAAGTTGCCATCGGCTTCGAACCCGACCTCGCGAAGCAGGAAGTAGCGGAGCGCGTCGGGGCCGTGCCGTTCGATGGCCTCATCAAGGGTAACCGCGGTGCCCGCCGTCTTGGACATCTTGGTGCCTTCCCACTGCACATAGCCGTGGGCCCATACTTCACGTGGCAGCTCCAGCTCGGCACCGAGCAGCATCGCCGGCCAAATGACGCAGTGGAATCGGGTGATGCCCTTCCCGATCACGTGAAGCTCGGCGGGCCAGAGACGCTCGTAACCCGGCTCGGGAAACCCGGTGGCCGAGAGGTAGTTGATCAGGGCGTCGAACCAGACGTACACCGTCTGCTCGGGGTCGCCGGGGAAGGGAATGCCCCAGGGCTGACGCAGCCGGGACACCGAGATGTCCTGCAACCCTCCTTCGAGCAAGCGAAGGACTTCGTTGCGCCTGATGGCCGGCTCCACCTGAAACCGGCCGGTGGTGATCAGCTCGAGCAGCCGCTCACCGTACCGGCTCAGCCGGAAGAAGTGGTTCCGCTCGCGGGTGGGGATCAGCTCCAGTGTAGGATGCTCGATGCAGTGGCCATTGACGATCTGGCTCTCCTGCTTGAACTCCTCACATCCGGTGCAGTAGAGGCCCTCGTATTCGGATACGTACAGATCGTCAGGATGCAGCCGCTGGATCCGTTGCAGCAGCTCGGTCACCGAGCGGAAGTGGCGCGGCTCGGTGGTGCGGATCCAGTCGTCGTTGCTGCAGCCGAGCCGGGCCCAGAAGTCGGCGAACCGCGCGGCCATGCGGTCGACCCACTGCTGCGGGGGAACGCCTGCCCTGGCCGCGGCCTGGAGAACGGATTGGCTGTGCTCGTCCATGCCCATGACGAAATGCACCTGATCTCCGCGGAGCCGCCGATATCGCGCGATGGCATCGGCGCCGACCTTCTCCAGGGCGTGACCCAGATGGGGGTCGCCGTTGGAGTAGTCGATCGCGGTGGTCAGATAGAACTTGGGCACGTCGCGAAAGTTAAACCGGGAAGGTTTCGTGGTTCAGCCCTGCGGGGTGGGACCCCCGTCGGAGCGGCGTCGACGCTGGGACGGGCGGCTGGCTGGGTGCGCGGGAGAGGAGGTATTAGGTACGGGGCCCTCCATCACTCCTGTACTCTGACGAGCCCGATCCTCGGCAGTAGGTAAGACATCGCCGAGCTGCTCGACCTCTTCCCGGAGCTGCACCAGAGGAATGATGCGGGAGCCCTGCTCCTCGTGCTTGAGGAAAACCCGCTCGCGGAAGATGTCGACCGCAACGACTTTCTCAGAGCCCAGTGCGGTTCTCAGCGTCTTTCCCTCTTTGGGGAAGCGCTTCCGGGCTGTTACGTAGAAATCATGCTCGTACTTGAGGCAGCACAGCAGGCGGCCGCAGCCGCCCGAGATCTGGGACGGATTGAGAGAGAGATGCTGGTCCTTGGCCAGGCCGAGATTGACCGGGGAAAGCTCCTTGAGCCAGGTGGAGCAGCAGTACTCCCGGCCGCAGCGGCCGACGCCGGACAGCCTGGCCGCCTCGTCTCGCACGCCGATCTGTCGCAGCTCGATCCGGGTGCGGAACAGCGAGGCGAGGTCGCGCACCAGCGTCCGGAAATCGACCCGTTTGTCGGCGGTGAAGTAGATAGTCAGCTTGTTGCGGTCCCACTGCCACTCGGTATCGCTCACCTTCATGAGTAGCTCGTGGGCCCGCACCCGCAGGATTACCTTCTGACGGACTTCCTCCTCCGACGCCCGGATCTCCCGGTGCACCTTCAAATCCTCGGGGGTGGCCCGGCGCACGACCGCCTTGTGCGGCTCCGGTTCCGCAGCGGTTTCTCCGACCGCGCAGCCGGAGCAGCCGCTGCCGCATTTCTTGTCGGCAACATCACCGATTGCGGTGACGCGCCCCAGGTCGCGGCCGCGCTCGACCTCGACGATAACCGCGTCCTTGACCCGGATCGGGTCCGCCGCGTCTCCCCAGAGAAAGTATGCCTTGCGGGTGCCCTTGAACCGAACTTCGACGGTCTGAGACATCAGGCCTCGGTGAAGGCGCCCATGGCGGCGTACTTGTCCGCCCGGCGACGGATGAGTCTGTCGGGTTTGATCTTGCGCAGCTCGGTGACGTGACGGATCAAGGCTTCGCGCAGCGCCTCGCCGGCGGCATCAGGATCGACGTGGGCCCCTCCGACCGGCTCCTTCACGATCTCGTCGATGACCTTGAGCCGGAGAAGGTCTTCGGCGGTGATCTTGAGCGCCTCGGCGGCCCGCTCGCGCTGGCTGGAGTCCTTCCAGAGGATGGCGGCGCAGCCCTCGGGCGAGATCACCGAGTACACCGAGTTCTCCAGCATCAGCACCCGATCGGCGACTCCAAGCGCCAGTGCCCCACCGGACCCACCCTCACCGATAACCACCGCGACACAGGGCGTCGGCAGCGCCGACATCTCCAGGATGTTGCGGGCCAGCGCCTCGGACTGACCCCGCTCCTCCGCCCCCAGGCCAGGATAGGCGCCCGGCGTGTCGATGAGCGTGATAACCGGTCCGCCGAACTTGGCGGCCAGCTTCATCAGGCGCAGCGCCTTGCGATAGCCTTCCGGGTGCGGCATCCCGAAGTTGCGGCGCAGGTTCTCCTTGGTGTCGCGGCCGCGCTGCTGGCCGATGATCATCACCGACT
>JALYPB010000477.1 GCA_030856585.1 Gemmatimonadota bacterium
TCGGTGAAGTCGAGCCGTTCCTCCAACTGGCTCAGCCGGCTCTCCAGAGACTCGATGTACTGCTGCTGGTCGTCGGCAGTGTCTCGCCGGCCCTTCCGGAGCTGGCGACCTCCCTTATGGTAGAACTCGCCCGAGTCATACCAGCCGCCGTTGGGAGCGAAGCCCTGCGGTCCGATCATTCTTCTGCCCTCCCGTCGGTGCCAGAACCTGATCGCCAGCCAGATCACCACCATCCAGAACACAAATCCGAAGAACCCCATTTCTCGTCCCTCCGAATTGTTCGTGCTATGCCTGCCCCGCCGCCCCTCCACCCGGGTACGGGTGCCCGCCCGTGGACGGTTGCCCGCCCTGCTGGCCTGCCGCCAGCGCTTCCTCGATCTGCGCCGCTGCCTTACGCAGGATCTCGGCGACTTGCTTCAGCGCCGGATCGTCCGGGCCTCGCCGCCAGGCCTTCTTGAAGGTGACCGCCGCAAGATGGGCGAATGCGCTCTGAACCTCGCCGATGCCACCACCGGTGAAGTCGCGCACTGTCTCCCGCACCCGGTCCAGGATCTCGTCCAGGAGATCCCGATGCTCCTCGAGGTACCGCTCGCCTTCCGGCGTCACGTGGTAGACCTTCTTGCCGTCGGTATCAACTGCCTTGATGTATCCCTCGTCCTCTAGCAGCTGGAGCGTGGGGTACACGGTGCCGGCCGACGGTGTGTAGCAGCCCCCCATCTTCTCCTCCAGGGCCTTGATGATCTCGTAGCCGTGGCGGGGCTTCTCCTTGAGCAGCCGGAGGATGACGAACTTCACCTCACCCGACTCGAACATCTGAGACCGGCGCCGGGGACCACGCCCTCCGGTGTTGAATATTCCTGACCACATCTTGCCCCCGAACGGGAAGCCGGGCCCGAAGCCCCAGTCGTCGCGTTGGTTACGCATGCCTTACCTCCGATACTGCGTGTGAGCTTACGTACGATATATCGTACGCAATAGCTGTCTCGGCGTCAAGAGGGGTCTGGAGCGCAGAACCTTGCACTCCCCTCGCCCCGCGCACTTCCTGTCTGCATCTTTGTCGAAGAAATCTCGAACACATCAAGTTGTCGCTTGCAGGAAGCTCATGGCGAAGTCGGTCAAAGATCTCGTTGCCAGAACAATGGGCGCGCAGGACACTGCGCCGCCCAGCAGCCAAACCTTTCCTCCACTGGATGTCGAGCAGGTCGCGCGCGCGCTGCGACTCGAGGAACGCGCCGAGAACGCAGGGCGCGCCCGTCAGCCGGCCGCCGATGCCACTGGCCCCGACGTGGCGGAGCTGGAGGTACTGGGGATAATCGAGGAGGCTGCCCGGAAGGCCAACGAAGATTACCTCTCCCAGCGCGACTTCTACGAGGGACGGATCCGTAAAGCGGCTATTACGCCGGACCTCCGGGTTCAGCTGGAGGCCGCGGGCGCAAACGCCCTCGCCGACTTCAAGGCCGAGATCATCCACGACCAGAACACGCTGCACACCCTGCTCCAGGCCGCGGGCAACCGGGAAGCGGAGTACCAGGAGTTCAGGCAACGCCACAATCTCAACCGTCTGCCAAGGAACATCTCCCAGGGACAGCGGACCTTTGCCTTCATGGTCCTGGCCGTTTTCGTCATCCTCGAATCGATCCTCAACGGGATGTTCTTCGCCGAGGGGAGCGAGGCGGGAATAATCGGCGGGGTGATGCAGGCCCTGGTCCTGTCGATCCTCAACGTCGGAGTCGCCGCGCTCTACGCTGTATACGGGCTGCCGTTCCTTTTTCACCGCCGACTCTGGGGCAAGGCTGTGGGCCTAGTGGCGACGGCCGCCTTCGTCGTCTGGCTGCTGGGCCTGAATCTCGCTATTGGTCATTTCCGTGACCTGTTCGTGCAGGGTGCCGGGAGCGTTCAGATGGCCGAGCTGCTGAACCGGCTGACGAATGCGCCGCTCCTCCTGAGCGACGCCAAGTCGGGACTTCTGGTTCTGCTCGGCATTGCCCTGGGACTCCTATCGGTGATCGATGTGGCAGCGTCGCGCGATCCCTACCCCGGATACGGCGCCATCGGGCGCGAGCGGCAGCGCGCTATCGAGCGCTACGCCCATGAGAACGCCAAGTCCCTCGCCGCCATCATGAAGCTCAGGGACCAGACGATGGACGACATGACCTCAGCGATCGAGATGATGCGGGAGACCCAGTACGACATGCAGTTGGCGATCGAAGGGCGCTCCCGGCTGCACCACAACTACCGGGCCTATCTGGAGCACCTGGCCGTCGTACACGAGCGGCTGATCCAGCGCTATCGTGAGGGCAATCGGCGGGTCCGCCGAGGGGACGTGCCGGTCTATTTCCGGCAGCCGCCCGCGAGGCCCGCCTTTGTGGAGCCCCCGGTGATGTCAGCTATGCCGGGCCTGGAGCCGGACGTACGCCCGGAGGTGATCGCGAGGATCGACGAGGACATCAAGGCGGTGAACGAGAAGTTTTCCCTGACAGTGCCGGAATACCAGACCGTCGGCCAGCTGGCGAACATAGGGAGCAGCGAACGTGCGGCTTCGTGATTACGGGAGCAGCTCGACGCCGCCGGGAGAGTCCACCCGGTTCGGCCTCAAGGCCCGGATCGCCGCGGTAGGCTTATTCCTGATTTTCCTGCTCGGAAGCGGGATCACATTCTTCGTCAAGAGCGAGTCCGGCGCCGTCCCCACCGACAAAACCACGCTCTGCCCCACGAAGCGTCCCCCCTCCGAGATCGTGGTCATTCTGCTGGATGTATCCGACCAATTCTCGGAGCCACAACGGCTCCAGATTCAGAATCACCTGGCGCGCATCCGAGACAGCCTCCCACGCTTCGGACTTATCGAGGTATACACTGTCGACCGGCTCGGACGGCGCGTGACCGAGCACGTGACCCACATGTGCAATCCTGGCGCCGGCGACGATCTGAGCCAGATCTACCAGAACCCGGAGCTGGCGAGGAGGAAGTGGCTTGGCTTCGCCACCAAGCTGACCCAGGACATCGACCGTCAGATCTCGGCACCCCGACTGCCGACGTCGCCGATCTTCGAGGCCATTCAGGCCACCGCGCTGAGGACATTCGGCAAAGCGGAGTACGACGGGCTACCGAAGCACCTGGTGATCGCCTCCGACCTGATGCAGAACGTTCCCGGTGGTCTGAGCATGTACCAGGGGGTCCCGCCATTCGAGAAGTTCAAGAACACCCCCTACTTCTCTCGCATCCGTGGCGACCTGCAAGGTGTCTCGATCCTCATCTACTACCTGGTTCGCTCCAATGCCCCGAAGCAGAGCCCCGATCATCTCGGATTCTGGCGGGACTACTTTCGGTTCCAGGGTGCTGAGATCGAGTCGGTGGATAGGGTCTTCGGAGACAAGTGAGGCTACCGCCCTACCGCCGTACGGCCCTCCCCTGCTACCCTCAAGGCAAGGACACTTCCCGGACATAACTTGACCAATTCCGACGCCCGGCTTCAGGCTGCCCTGGCTGACCGCTACCGCATCGAGCGCGAGCTCGGTCGGGGCGGGATGGCGACGGTTTACCTGGCCTACGATCTCCGGCAGGAACGGCCGGTCGCGCTCAAGGTCATTCACGCCGAGCTGGCGGCGACGCTCGGCTCCGAGCGGTTCCACCGCGAGATCAGGCTCACCGCACAGCTCCGCCATCCGCACATCCTGCCGCTCTTCGATTCGGGGGAGGTCGACGGCCTCCTCTGGTATACCATGCCGTACGTGGAGGGCGAGTCCCTCCGTCAGCGTTTGACGCGGGAGAAGCGGCTGCCGCTCCAGGATGCCCTCCGTATCGCGATCGACGTACTCGCGGCCCTGAGCTATGCCCACGAGCACAACATCGTTCATCGCGACATCAAGCCCGAGAACATTCTGCTCGAAGGCGGCGAGGCGGTCCTAGCCGACTTCGGAATCGCCCAGGCGGTCACCGCTGTAGGCACCGAGCGGCTGACCGGGATGGGGCTCGCCCTCGGCACTCCCGCCTACATGAGCCCGGAGCAGGCTTCTGGTGAGGAGCTTGACCGGCGCAGCGATCTCTACTCGCTCGCCTGCGTCCTGTATGAGCTGCTCAGTGGCGAGCCACCATTTCGCGGCCCCACCCCGCAGTCGATCGTGGCGAAGCATGTGACTGAGCCGCCCCCCCCGCTTCAGGTGCCGGATGGCGTGGTACCGGAGCGGGTCGCGGAGGCGCTCAAGAAGTCGATGGCCAAGAACCCGGCCGACCGATTCGACACCGCCGCAGAATTCACTGACCACCTCGGCACCGGCGTGGAGACTCGGGGTCGCCCCGCAGGTTCCCGCCAAGTGGCGTTCGCGGCTCTCGCCCTGGCCATCGTGCTTGGGCTGGCCTTCTACGCCGGCCGCCGCATTCCGGCACAGCCGGACTCGGGCGGTACGGTGGCATCGGGACTCAACCGGAAGCTGAGCCAGCTGAGCTTTGGCGAGGGGATCGAAGAGTGGCCCGCATGGTCGCCCGATGGGAGCCTGCTGGCGTACGTCGCCGAGGTGGACAGCTTCCGCCAGCTATTTCTGCGGTCCTTCGCCACGGGCAAGGAACGACGGCTTACCAGAAAGATCGGCGACGATATCCAGCCGGCCTGGTCGCCAGACGGAAAGCGGCTCGCCTTCGTGCGGGCGAGGACCAGCGGTGGCAAGCTGGAGCCGAGCGACATCAACGGCTGGTATCACGATGGCGGGGATATCTGGACGATTGACGTCACGACCGGGGAAGAGAGCAAGCTGATCGAGGATGCCTTCAATCCGGCGTACTCCCGCACCGGCGGACAGCTTGCCTTCGATGCTGCGTGGGGCGGAGCCCGACGGCTCTGGGTCTCAGACAGCAGCGGGCGCAACCCGCGCCAGATCACCTCGGACTCGAGCGAGGCCGTGGTGCACACCGGTCCCCGCTGGTCGCCCGATGGGTTGCGCCTGGCCTTCCGCCGGGTCGAGACCATCAAATCCGATATCGCCATGGTGGATCTGGCCTCGCAGAAACTCAGCAGGGTGACGAACGATAATATCCCGGACATGGATCCGGTGTGGTCAACCGATGGGCAGCAGCTCTACTTCGCCTCGTCGCGCGGGGGCGGCATGAATCTCTGGAGGGTCGCGGTTCGGGGTGGAGGAGAGCCGGCCGGCCAGCCGGAGCAGCTTACCACCGGCGCGGGAGACGACATCGAGCCCACGGTCGCGCCTGATGGGAGCAGGCTGGCCTTTGCCGTACGCGGCATCAACTCGGATCTCTGGCGGCTGCCGGTCTCTCCTGGAACCGTGCAGCCGAGCGGCGCGCCGGAGCCGCTGGTGAGAACCACCCGGGTGGAAAGCCGAGGTGCGTGGTCGCCCGATGGCCGCACCATCGCGTTCAACTCGGACCGCCTGGGCGAGATGAACCTCTGGCTGCGCGAGATTGCCGACAGCACCGAGCGGCAGCTCACCCAGGGCGGGGGAGGCGACTACCAGCCCAGCTGGTCGCCCGATGGCAAGACCATCGTTTTCTTTTCCGCACGAGCGGGCGCCGCGGACATCTGGGCGGTGGCTACCGGAGACGGCCGCCTGACAAGGCTCACCGACGACCCCGC
>JALYPB010000022.1 GCA_030856585.1 Gemmatimonadota bacterium
GCCCATACCGGATTCAGTGCCGGCTCGATCAACAGAATCACCGAGGCCTCGAGCGCGGGAATGTGGTTGATGGCACTGGTCACCAACACATAGGCCAAGGCGATCTGGAACACGCCCAGGTATATCAGCACCGACCAGTCGGTGACGGAATGAGCGCCAAAGGGGAGAGCAAACGGCAGCGTCACCAGAAAGGCGATGAGATTCCCCGAGGTCACCGCGGCCATGGGCGTTCCCCGCCCCGCTCCTGCGCTGAGCCAGCGCAGTCCAAGTACGGTGAGCGCCCAGCAGAAACCGCTGACCAGCGCCAGAATGTTCCCCTGCACCGGATCTGGCGCCGTCGCTGCCGGCGGCTCGACCCCGACGAAGAAGAGCATCAATCCAAGTGCGACCACGAGCATGAAGCCCACGTCCCGCCGGCGCACTGGCTCCTTGAGCAGCCAGGGAGCCAGGAGCAGAAGGTAGAGTGGCGCGGTGGATTGGAGATAGATGGTGTTAGCCGCGGTGGTGAGCCGGTTGGCCAGCACGAACAGCGTGAGGCAGGCCGCGTAGGCGACCCCGACGAGGACCGATTGTCGGGTCCAGCCGCGCCGCGATGCAGGCGCCATCAGCAGGAGGGCGACAGCAGCGAACCCGGAGCGCAGACTGGCGATCTGCCAGCCGGTGAAATCGGCCGCCTTTATGGCGGCGCCGCCGGTCGAGAATAGCAGCGCGGCGCCCAGGAGTTGCAGCCGGGCTGTAGATCGAGGCGTCATGGCAGGAAAGTAACGGTCCTCTGCGGAGTGACCCAGCCCACATTCCTCCACCGGGCTGAAACCCATCTTCCTTCGTGTCCTTAGGATGCTAAACAGAGAGGTGATGATGTCACTGCTCGATATGCTGCAGCAGCGCCTCGGCGGCCAGACCGTCGATCAAATGAGCCGGAAGATCGGGGCCGACCCCGGTACAACCGGGAACGCCATAGACGCCGCCCTGCCGCTCCTGCTCGCGGCGCTTACACGCAATGCCACGGCTGGGGGCCAGGCTCAGTCACTGGATAACGCCATTTCGCAGGACCACGATGGCAGCGTGCTCGACGACGTCCCCGGGTTTATCGATCGCGCGGAGAGTGGGCCCGGTGCCGGCATCCTCCGCCATGTCCTGGGCGAAAGGCAGCAGACCGCGCAGGCCGGCCTCGGCCGGGCCACGGGTCTCGAGCCGCAGAAGGCTGGACAGCTTCTCACCATGCTGGCACCGCTGGTTATGGGCGCGCTCGGCAGGGCCAAGCGGGAAAAGGACCTCGACACCGGCGGTCTGTCGACGCTCCTCAGCGGTGAACAGCAAAGGCTTCAGGAAACCGCTCCCGGCGTGATGAGCACGCTGGGTCGGTTCCTGGACCGCGATCACGACGGCTCGGCTGTGGATGACATCGGTGGAATGCTGGGCAAAGCTCTCGGCAAACGCTAACCGGAGGATACTTATGGCGACGGAACCCAGGAACATTACGCCCGCAGGCAAGACATATACGGTCGTGCGAGGCGATAGCCTCTCGAAGATCG
Source organism: Gemmatimonadota bacterium (assembly GCA_030856585.1). GTDB lineage: Bacteria > Gemmatimonadota > Gemmatimonadetes > Gemmatimonadales > GWC2-71-9 > CAVVWJ01. The sequence goes on from JALYPB010000022.1 coordinate 1,536, forward strand.
CCAAGCGGGAGTATGGCGACATGACCAAATGGCGGAAGATCTACGAGGCTAATCGGGACGTTATCGACAATCCCGACCTCATCGAGCCCGGACAGAATCTGATTATTCCCGAGGGTTGAGCGGTAAGACCGGCGGAAGAACGGAGGGTAACTTACTACCTCCGTTCCTCCCGCTATTCCGCTTCTATTTCCCGCCTTCTTTGCGCTCCACTGGCAGCTGCACGTCGTCACCAACTACGTCACGAACGTACAGCATCTTGATCGGCACCATGACTGCCGCGAGCATCGGAACGGCCACCAGCAATCCGATAAATCCGAACACGATCGCCAGGACACCCTGGGTCACGATAGTGAGGACCGGCGGCAGCTCCAGGCCTTTCTTCATGAGCAGGGGGTACAACAGATTCGACTCCACTTGCTGGATGACGACATAGGCCAGTACCACGTACAGCGCCTTCTCGGGCCCGTCGAGAAAGCCCATGGCGACGGCGGGCACCGCAGAGAGGATCGGACCGGCGATGGGAATGAACTCGAAAATCCCGGCGATAATTCCGAGAGCCACGGCGGCCTTGATGCCGAGGAGGAGCAAGATCACGGTCGTGAATGCGCCGACTACCAGCATGCTGACGAACTGAGTCAGAAGCCAGCGGCGCAGCATCGCGGCGGTCGCCGTCAGTACCTCCCCCGCCCGGGGTCGAGCCTCGTGGGGAAACAGGTGCATTAACCCGCGGTGGTACGTTTTTGCGTCGACGGCAACGAAGACGGCCACAAAGAGGATCAGAAGCATTCCGCCCAGCACCGACAGGGTGGAGGAGAAAAACCCGAACACATGTCGCCCCACGCCGCCGATCTGCTCGGTGATCCCCTGGCCCAGCGACACCGGCTCTTTTTTGCCCGCCTCCCCTTTCTCCCCGCCAGGGTCAGCGGGCGCCGCCTGGGCCTCCCGGCCCTTGGCCCCGCTATCCGGCGTGGCTGCCTCGGGGGCCACCTGCTCCAGCACCTCAGAGACCCCTTCCTGCCGCTCCTGCACCCAACCTTTGATCTTGGTGATTGCCGCCGGTAGCTGGGTCTTCAGCTCTCGGAGCTGACCGGTGATGCTCGGCGCCGTGGCCGCTCCGATCCCGAACAGTATGCCGAGGAAAGCGAGCAGGATCAGGACGGCTCCCACACCGCGGGGGATCCGGCGCCGCTCGAGCCAGTCTACGCCCGCCGTAAGGGCCAGGCCGAACAGCACTCCGAGAAATGTCACCAGGATGACCGGGCGTCCGATCCACAGCAGCTGCAGGGCGATGTAGAAACCGGCGACGATTGCCAGAACGCGGAGAACATCCCGGGTGGGCCAGGCGCGCCGCTCACTGGACATTGTGGGCCTTTAGCGGATGGGGGAGGACTGTAAGACGGAGTGTGACGCCGGCTCACTGAGCCAGGTGGAGGCGAGCCATAACGCAGCAATAACGCAGCGGTGAGATAGGCTCCAGGCCACCCGATTGGGCTATCATGCCGAGGGCCCTGCGGCGCCTGCTGTGACCCACGCTACATTCCTCCCATGCGAACCATCATCGAGCCGTTCAAGATCAAGTCGGTGGAGCCCATCCGGCTGACCTCGCACCGGGAGCGCGAAGAGAAGCTTCGTGCCGCCGGGTTCAATGTGTTCCTGCTCCGGGCGGAAGACGTCCTCATCGATCTGCTGACCGACAGCGGGACCGCTGCCATGAGCTCCGAGCAGTGGGCTGCCGTGATGCGGGGCGACGAGTCCTATGCGGGGAGCCGTTCGTGGTACCGGTTCGAGGAAGCGGTGCACGACATCTTTGGCTTCCGCCACGTCCTCCCTACCCATCAGGGCCGCGCCGCCGAGCGGATACTCTTTGCGACGCTCTGCCGGCCCGGGCACATCGTGCCCAACAACACCCACTTCGACACCACCCGGGCAAACGTCGAGTTTACCGGCGCCGAGGCGCGAGACCTGGTGATTCCCGAGGGGCTGATTCCGTCGGAGCGCCACCCGTTCAAGGGCAACATGGATGTGGAGCGGCTGAAGGCGCTTATCGCCGAAGTCGGGCGCGACCGGATACCGCTCTGCATGCTGACGGTCACGAACAACTCCGGCGGAGGGCAGCCGGTGTCCATGGCGAATGTGCGCGCCGTCTCGGCCGTGTGCCGCGAGCATGGCATCCCGCTCTACATCGACGCCTGCCGGTTCGCGGAGAACGCCTATTTCATCAAGCTCAGGGAGGATGGCTACGCGGATCGGACCCCGCTCGAGATTGCCCGCGAGCTCTTCTCCTATGCCGATGGCTGTACCATGTCGGCCAAGAAAGACGGGATGGCAAACATCGGTGGCCTGCTCGCCACCAACGACGGCATGCTGGCGTCCAAGGAGCGGAACCTCCTGATCCTGACCGAAGGGTTCCCCACCTACGGGGGAATGGCCGGACGGGATCTGGATGCAATAGCGGTTGGTCTCCGGGAAGCGCTGGATGAAGATTATCTGCTCTACCGCATCACCTCGACGACCTATCTCGGCGAGCACATCTCCCGGGCGGGTGTCCCCATAGTACAACCGCCCGGAGGGCATGCCATCTACATCGACGCGGCGGCGTTCTTTCCCCAGATCCCGGCTCTACAGCTCCCGGGGCAGGCTCTGGTCGCGGAACTGTACCGGGAGGCAGGCATCCGGGCGGTGGAGATCGGAACCGTGATGTTTGGCAGGCGGGAGACTGAGACAGGGAAAGAGACGGAGGCGCCCATGGAGCTGGTTCGCCTGGCGATTCCGCGCCGCGTTTACACTCAGAGCCACATCGACTATGTGGTGGAAGCGATCCTCGAGATCTGGAAACGGCGAGCGGATGTGAGAGGATACCGGTTTGTCGAGCAGGCTCCGATACTGCGGCACTTTACCGCGCGGTTTGAGGAGGTGGGGCAGCGGCCCCGCCTATCACATACACCTCCTGCCGCACCGGCCTGAAGCCTCGCTTCAGGTAGTTGGGAAGGGCCGATGGATGGTCCAGCGTGCAGGTGTGCAGCCAGACCCGGCTCGGTCCCAGTCCCCAGGCTGCCTGAGTGGCGCCGGTGAGGAGGTACTTGCCCCACCCCCGCCCGATGTATGCGGGAAGGAGGCCGAAGTACGCGATCTCCACCGATCTGTCATCGTGCGCTCTCAGCTCGAAGTAACCGGCCGGCGCCTTTCCCTCGGACATGAGCCAGACGGAGACTCCAGGGTTCGCCAGATGGCGTTCGACCTCGGGATCCGTCCAGGTAAGCCGGTCGGTCCATTGGAAGTCCCGTCCCACCGTGGCGTACAGGTAACGGAAGACTGCTGGAGTGCAGGGCTCCAGCCGCTCGATCCGAGGCGCTGGATCAGGAGCCGGTACCGGCCGCAAGTCGGCCGGCGTTGTCATTTCCAGATATGTCCTGGTGACCTCGGTGACACCGGGCATCTCTTCTCCATACGAAACGGGGCCCGGAGTGTATCCGGGGCCCGTGTGCTTCGCTACGGAGCCGTTCCAGCTTACTGACGCGCCGTCGTATCCGGCTCGGTGCTATTGGTCAGGGCACTGTCACCCTGTACGGGCATGCTGTCGTGACTCATGCCGTTCATACCCGTGCTGTCGTGCATGGCGCCCATGCCGCTGCTGTCCGGGGTCGCCTGGTTGGTCAGCGCACTGTCACCCTCAGTAGGCTGCGGTGCACTCATCGCGGTGGTATCATCCTGACGCACCATGCTGGTGTCGGTCGCGCCGGGGCGCTGGCCCATGGTGCTGTCGGTCGGCACGGACGCGGTGTCGGTGGCGGTTACCGTGGCGTCGCCCCGATCCGGAGCCGCGCCGGTATCCTCTTCGGACCGGTTGGCGCAGGCGGTTGAAATGGCAGCCACAGCTGCAAGAAGTAGCAGTTTCCTCATAGTGCTGTGCTCCTGTTAGTGGTCAGCCCCGCAGGGATCGAAGTGGGGACCGAATCGATTCGCGATTCGGCTTCAACTTGGCGGACTCGGGCTTTTCGCTCTAGGTCACGGATCACATTTACCGGGATCGGGACGTTAGGCACAAAAAAAGGCGACCCCGGGAGAAGCCAGGGTCGCCTTGAGCTGCCCGCCAGCGCTTACTGCTTGGCGGTAGTGTCTGCCGGAGCGGAGGCGGAGGTGTCCGCCGGGGCAGCCGAAGAGCTGTCCGCGGTCCAGGAGGTGCTGTCCGTGGTCTGTACTTCGCCCTGGGCGCCGGTGCTGTCTGCGCCAACAGTGGCCTCGCCGGAGACAGACGTGGTGTCCGTCGTTACGGCACTGGTATCAGCCGGCATCGCAGCCGTGGTGGAGTCCTGCACCGACGCGCTGTCGGTGGCAGTTACCGTGGCATCGCCCCGATCGGGCGCGGCACCGGTCTCGTCTTCCTGATTTCCTGCGCAGCCTACCGCGAGAAAGGCCGCGGCGGCCAGAACCAGAAGGTGTCTCATTGTTACGCTCCTAGAGCGAAGGGACCCTGCCCGCCTGAGGGTCTCTTTCGCCATTGTTCATGTGCCGCGGGCCATCTCACGTGGTGTACGCTGCGCTGGAGTACCAGCCGCGTCGCGATAAGGTATCTCGGGTTCCGCAATCCCGATAGGGCCTGCGTCACAGAAGGGTCTTATGTACTCAAGTTTGCAGTTCTTCAAGACCACGGAACAGCTCCAGTGCCTGAGGATTGGCCATGGCATCGACGTTCAGGACCGGCCGGCCATGGATGACATCGCGCACCGCGAGCTCGGTGATCTTTCCGCTGATAGTGCGCGGGATGTCGGCTATCTGTACGACCTTACGGGGCACGTGGTGGGGGCTGGCATACTCCCTGATCCGCTGCCGGATCCGGCCCGCCAGTGGAGGATCGAGGGTCAGTCCCTCGCGCAGGCGGACAAACAACACCACCCGCACGTCTCCCTCCCAGTCCTGACCCACCACCAGGCTCTCGACCACCTCCGGCAGCTGCTCGACCTGACGATAAATCTCGGCGGTGCCGATTCTCACGCCCCCAGGATTCAGGGTCGCGTCGCTCCGACCCAGGATCACCAGGCCATCATGCTGGGTGATCCGGGCCCAATCGCCATGGCGCCAGACCCCGGGGTAGACGTCGAAGTACGCCGCCCGATACTTGGCGCCATCCGGATCGTCCCAGAACCGGACCGGCATGCTGGGAAAGGGCCGGGCACACACCAGCTCACCGTCCACGCCGCTGACCGGACGGCCCGCGGGGTCGAAGACCTGAACGCTCATGCCGAGCCCCCGGGTCTGTAGCTCACCTCGCCATACCGGCCCGATCGGATTGCCCAAAGCAAAGCAGGACACGATGTCGGTGCCACCGCTGATGCTGGCCAGGTGCACGTCGGGCTTGATCTGGCGGTAGACGTAGTCGTAGCTGTGGCCCGCCAGCGGGCTGCCGGTAGACAGGATGGCGCGCAACGAGCCGAGGTCGTGGCTGAGACCCGGCTCCAGTCCTTCCTTCTCGGCCATTGCCAGATACTTGGCGCTGGTTCCGAAGATGGTCACCCCTTCCTGCTCGACCATGTCCCAGAGAATGCCGGGCCTAAACAGTGGCGCTCCATCGTACAGGACCACGGTGGCGCCGGCGGCGAGACTCGAGACCAGCCAGTTCCACATCATCCAGCCGCAGGTGGTGAA
>JALYPB010000041.1 GCA_030856585.1 Gemmatimonadota bacterium
CAGTTGTGCTGGCCGAACGGTTCGCGATAAAGCATCGCGACCGGGTGGCAGTCCTGGAACGGAAACTGGTGGTTCAGCGCGATGAACTGGTGTTGGCCGAGCGAGAGGTCGAGGAAATGCTCGGCCAGGTCAAGGCCGGCCGGCCCGGGCTCGGGGCGGACTCGATCGCAGCAGCCTGGCGCGACCTCGACGCAGCGGGAGGCGATCGGCCCGACCTGGCCGCGGAGGACGACCGGCTCCGCGCCGAGGCCGACCGGAAGCTGAAGGAGCAGGCGGTGGAAGCGCAGCTGGCGTTCCTGAAGAAGAAGTTTGGGAAGCGGTGAGCGGTGAGCGGGGGGTGATGAACCAATACACCAGGGGCCAATGAGAAACAGACCGGGCAACGACCCTGCACGCACGCCGACCGGGCCCTGGGTCGTGTCTAAGAGAATCCTTCGTGCGTCAATTTTCCTGCTTGTCCCGCTTACCGCTTACCGGTCACCGCTTACGCTGTCTGCCCAATCCCCGACCATCGCTCCCTCGCACGGACTGAAGCTCGCCCACACCTACAGCATCGTCGCCTACGACCCGGTAACCGGCGACCTCGGGGTGGCGGTGCAGTCCAAGTTTCCCAACGTGGGTGGGATCGTGCCCTGGGGCAGGGCCGGCGTCGGCGCGGTGGCGACCCAGAGCCTGTCGAATACCGACTACGGTGAGCGCGGGCTTGATCTTATGGCCCAGGGCGCCACCGCGGAGGAAGCGCTGCGCATCGTGATGCGGAGCGATACCATGCTGCAGGACCGACAAGTTGGCATGGTGGATGTCCATGGGAACGCGGCCAGCTTCACCGGAGATCGGACGTTCGATTGGGCCGGAGGACGGGTCGGGTCGGACGGGCGGGCCCCGAGCCCTTCGCCGGTGCGCAGGATACCCTCGGCGCCGGGGCGGAGAGAGGATCCGATCGGCGGAAAGGCCGAGGTCATCGTCGGCCGCGGGTACGCCGCGCAGGCGAACATCATGGTCTCGGATCAGACGGTCAGGAACCTGGCAGAGACGTTCGAGCGGACTCAGGGCAGCCTGGCCGACCGGTTAATGGCCGCACTCAAGGCCGGGCAGGCCGGCGGTGGGGACAAGCGCGGCATGCAGTCGGCGGCCTTGCTGGTAGTCCGAAAGAACGGCGGGTACCTGGGGGCAAACGATCGCTTCATCGACATCCGGGTCTACGACGCCAGGGACCCGATCGCCGAGCTGGAGCGGCTACTCGCTTTACACCGGCTGCACTTCTTTCCCAGCGAGCCCGGCGACTTGCTGCCCATCGGGCCTGCTCTGGTCGCCAGGCTGGAGCCGATTCTGTTGAGCGAGCCTCGGGGTCAGCGGGAGAAGTGGCTCAAGCAGAGGCAGGGCAGAGCTACGCCGGCTTTTCTCGAGGCACTGCAGAATTTCATGTACTGGGAAAATTACGACGTGCGGGTGCGGATGGACGGAAGGATCGATCGGGTGGTTTTGGAAGACATTCTCAGCAAGAGGCGGTAAGGCGGTACGGCGGTAAGGCGGTAACGTCGATTTAAAGGAGCGTTGCTTGGCAAGAGTCACAGAACCATCTCGCGCCCCGGTTTTCGGCGTCAGTGACCGCGCCTTTTTCGGTCACCCGCGTGGCCTCTCCACCCTCTTCTTCACCGAGATGTGGGAGCGCTTCAGTTACTACGGCATGCGGGCGCTCCTCATTCTCTTCATGACGGCGCCGGTGGCCGCCGGCGGGTTGGGGTTCGACACCGCCAAAGCGGGCCCCATCTATGCCTTGTACGTCAGCTCCGTGTATCTGCTCTCGGTGCCCGGCGGCTGGTTCGCTGACCGGGTGCTGGGCCTCAGGCGCACGGTGTTCGTGGGTGGCGTCATCATCATGCTGGGGCATATCTGCCTTGCGGTGCCGTCAATCACGACCTTCTATGTCGGTCTGGCCCTGATCGCGACCGGGACCGGCCTGCTCAAGTCCAATGTCAGCGTACTCGTGGGCAAGCTCTACACGCCGGATGACGTCAGGCGGGACGCGGGTTATTCGATATACTACATGGGGATCAATACCGGTGCCTTGATCGCCCCGATCATCACCGGCTGGCTGGCTCAGGGCGATTCCTTCAAGCGGGTTCTGGCCTCCGCCGGAATCGCGGTGGAGACATCCTGGCACTGGGGTTTCGGTGCCGCGGCGGTGGGAATGTTTTTCGGCCTGGTGCAGTACACGCTGGGCAGCAAGCATCTCTCTCCCGACGGACTGTATCCGGTCAGGCCAAGCGACCCAGCAG